>NZ_CALMPC010000056.1:0-38331 GCF_937872235.1 uncultured Thermomonas sp. | reverse complement strand
TCCCAAACCCCGCAGATATCCTCTGCGGGGTTTTTCTTTGGCGGGGCTTGGGATTGCGCGGTAACATCCAATCAAATTTCCGGGAGTCGAAAATGAGTGCAGCACTTCATGTCGTGATTCTTGCCGCTGGCGAAGGCAAGCGGATGAAGTCTGTGCTGCCCAAAGTCCTGCAAACAGTTGCCGGGCAGCCCATGCTCGCGCATGTCATCGCGGCGGCGCGTAAATTGAAACCCGCAGGTATTCATGTCGTGTTTGGTCACGGCGGCGATCAGGTGCGGTCAGCGTTTGCTGCGCAATCGGATTTGCTGTGGGCCGAGCAAGCGCACCAGTTGGGCACCGGGCATGCGGTGCAGCAGGCGATGGTGCAGATACCTGACGCTGCAAAAGTCCTGGTGCTGTATGGCGATGTGCCGTTGATTACGGCTGACTCCTTGCAGCGGCTACTTGCTGCACCCGCGAAGCTGGCGGTACTCGCGGCGGAATTGGCAAACCCAACGGGGTATGGCCGGATTTTGCGCGATAGTGAAGGGCATGTGGCTGCGATTGTTGAGCAAAAGGATGCCAGCGAAGACCATCTTCGTATCCGCATGGTCAATACTGGTGTGATCGCAGCGGAAGCTGCCTCGCTCAAGCGCTGGTTAGCGGGATTGTCGAATTGCAATGCACAAGGCGAGTACTACCTGACCGACGTGTTTGCCAGTGCAGCGCATGAATTTGCAGCTGCTGAAGTCGTGGTGGTTAACGACCCATTGGAAACCGAAGGGGCGAATGACCCTTGGCAGTTGGCGCAGCTGGAGCGTGCTTTTCAGCTGCGGCAGGTACGCAACTTGTGCATGGATGGAGCGCGGGTAGCGGATTTTGCGCGGGTGGATATCCGTGGTGTGGTGACTGTGGGACGGGATGTCGAGATTGATGCGGATGTGATTTTTGAAGGCACGGTGCGCTTGGGGGATGGCGTTCGCATCGGGCCGTTTTGCCGGATCAAGGATGCAGACATTGCAGCGGGTACGGTGGTGCGTGCGCATTGCGATATTGAAGGTGCGCAGATTGGAACGGGCGCGCAGATTGGGCCATATGCACGGCTACGCCCGGGCACGGTGCTGGCCGAGGATGTGCATGTTGGCAACTTCGTGGAAACCAAGAAAGCGACGTTGGGCCGGGGTAGCAAAGCCAATCATCTGAGTTATCTGGGTGACGCGGTGATCGGCAGCAAGGTCAATATTGGGGCCGGCACGATTACCTGCAATTACGACGGCGTGAACAAGTTCACCACCACGATTGGTGACGGGGTGTTCGTGGGTTCCAACAGTGCGTTGGTGGCACCTGTGAAGATTGGTGACGGGGCGACGATTGGTGCCGGCTCCACCATCAGCAAGGATGCGCCTGCCAACAAGCTGACAGTGGCGCGCGAACGCCAAATCACACTGGATGGCTGGCATCGGCCGGTCAAGAAGACCACATGAATCCGGCCCGGGTCAGGCGCGAAGCGGTGCGTATGCTGACCGACTTGCCCAATGTCGGGCCGGCGGTGGCCGGTGATCTGCGCATGCTGGGCATTGAGCAGCCGCAACAGCTGGTGGGGCGTGATGCGTGGGATATGTACGCGCAGTTATGTGTGCTGACGCGGCAGCAGCATGACCCTTGCGTGATCGACGTGTTCTTGTCCCTCACTGACTTTATTCAAGGGGGGCAGCCGCAGCCGTGGTGGTATTACACCGCGCAGCGCAAGGCGCAGCTGCGCTCAGCGAAGAACCGGGGCGGCGCCCCGATTGCAGGCGCATGAATTTAGGCCGTTGGGCAAATCGCGGGGCGCGTGGGTGGAATGGGCGCCTTCCCGCGCCGTAGACGACAGCAGTGATTGCCCGGTTCACGTGCCAGCAGGCGGAGGCAGCGGGAATTCGATCGCCGTCGGTGCCGCGAGCAGCAGCTTGGTCCGGTAGCCCCGGGCAGAAGCGTCTTCTTCCTTGAGGATGACGCGGGTCGTTTTTTCGATCCAGAATCGCTGAAAGCTGTTGCTCCCTGGCTTTCCGCTCTCGGTCTCGACCAGCCAGCAGGCGTGGCTCAGGCCATCTGCACCGGTCAGGTTGCGGTCGCCCAGCACCGTGTAATCCACGTCGATGGGTGCGGCCATGCCGACATCGAACATGCGGATGCGCAGGGTTCCGCCTTTCTCGAACGGCAGCAGGGGCAGCAGGGTCAGATCGGAATGCCAGTTCATCCACCAGCCTTGATTCATCGACGCGAACCCGGCGCGCATGGTGGCCAGGGAGGCTTCGGGCAGTTCGCCTTGCACGTGTCCCGTCGCCTTGCCTGGCTCGATGTAGGTCGTGATGTTTCGGTCTGGCGTCAGCCATGCGCTGGTTTGCGTCAGCGTGGCAATGTCCTGGCCCGAATGGACGGTGTGGGCGGTATGGACAACGCCGCCTTCGCTTTCCCAGTGCTGGTCGATGACCCAGTTGTCCTGCCCGCCCGAGTCGTCGTGGCTGACCCGGCTGGTAGCAAGCATTGCGCGCTTGATTCCGGTGTCGGCGACGCCGTGGAAATAGACCAGATAAGTCGATGTCGTTGGCCGCAGGCTGGAGATGTGCAGATCTTCCGGATTCACTCGGGTGACGGTATCCGCGCTGGCGTTGCCGACAGCCAGAGCAAGCAGCGCCGCTGCAGAAATTGCCTTGATGATCTTGATGGTCGGTTTCATGTGCAATGATGTTGTTTTAATGGGTGGAGCGCATGCGTCGAGGAACGTTGTTCATCGGGTGGGGAGCCATCATTCCCGGTCGGGAAACGATGGCGTCGAACGTGCTTCAGGACGCCATGGTTTTTTTGCACAAGCTCGAATCCGAAGGCGTGATTGACGGGATCGAGGTGGTGCTTCTGGAGCCGCATGGCGGCGATCTGGATGGGTTCGTCCTCATCAAGGGGCGTCTGGATCAACTGGCGCAACTGCGCGTGCAGGACGATTTTGTGAAGATGATCATCGGCGTGCGTCTGGTGCATTCCGGCGTTGGCGTGGTGGCGGGTCATTCCGGTCAGGAAATGCAGCCATACCTGCTGGCGTGGGCCGATCAGGAACGTCGATTGCTGGGTGCGTCCGAGGAAAAATCCTGATCGGTGTTCGGCTTTTCTCCGGAGGCTGCGGGGTAAAGGGCAATGAAGGCGAACAGGATGAGGTGCACGGCGGCTGAGATCCAGCGGCCCTCGACGGGATCTGCCATGGTCGTCTGCCAGGCCTGTGACAGCAGCGAATTACTGAGGTTCCAGCCCCAGTGCAGCCCGACCGCAGCCCACAGCGATTGCATGCGCCAGGCAGCGGCGGCGTAGGCCAGCCCCAAGCAGAACAGCCGGATTTGCTCGCTGACTCCCCAGTCGAGTCGCCAGATATGGTTCGCCGTATACAGCGCTGCGGAGGCGATGACATAAGATCCAAATCCCAGTGGTCGTGACGTGAACCGCAGCAAAAAGCCGCGGGTGAGGATGTCCTCGGCGATGGATGGAATGAACGTGGTGACCAGACCGATGCCGATGACGGTGAGTGAAAGGGGAGCCGCCGGGACGAATTGTTCGACGCCAAGACCGAGCGCAATGGCTTCGGCTGCCAGCTTGGCGATGCTGGCGAGCAGCAGGGTACTGACCAGCAGCGGCAGCCAACGTGTGGCGACCAGCCCATACGTGCGAAACCCGCCACCATCGATCCAGCGGCCGACTGGCCAGGCAAGCACCAACGTCAACACCATCAGCGCAGGCCCCAAGGGGCTTGTGGGTGCAAAGACGGTCTGGAGTCCTTCCGACGTCTGATACACGACGAGCAGCAACAGGAATCCAATGACAAGACGCGTGTTCATCGGCGGTATTCCGGTAAGGGCAGTGAAAGCGGAATCATCGGTCAGGCAACACCATCGATACACACAGCCCGCCGCCTTCACGGTTGAGCAAGGCGATGCGGCCGCCGTGGGCCTCGGCAATCTCGCGTGCGAGGGCCAGCCCCAGTCCGGTGCCATGGCGCTTGGTGGAATAAAACGGCAGCAGCGCATTGGCCAAGACGGCGGCATTCATCCCGCTGCCGCGATCCAACACTTCGATGCGCCAACTCTCCGGCAATTTGCGCACAGTGAGCCGCACTTCCCCAGGCGAAGACCCTGATTCATGCGCGTTCTTGAGCAGATTGATCAGGGTTTGTTCCAGTTGGGCGGCATCGATGCGGGCAATGCCGTCGGCGGGCTGCAGGTCGGCGCTGAACGCAACTTGCGAGCGCAATTGCTCGATGAAGCGCGACCACTCCACCGGGGCAAGACGTGGCGCTGGCAATTTGGCAAAGCGGGCGTAGTCGCGAATGAAGCCTTCCAGATGGCGGGCGCGCTCTTCAATCGTGGCAAGTGCCGAGGGCAGGCGCTCATATTGCTCGCGGCGCAGCAGCTCGGCGCCGGAGTGTGCCAGCGAGGCGATCGGTGCCAGCGAGTTGTTGAGCTCGTGACTGATTACGCGAATGACTTTCTTCCAGGTTTGCACTTCCTGCCTGCGCAACTCGGCGGTGAGCTGACGTAGCAAAATCAACGCATGCACACGGCCATTGAGGCGGAAGTTGCGCCGCGACAAATGATAAATGTCTTCGTCGTCCTCACTGCCCACGCTGAACATGCCATCGCCGCCACGTGCAAAGGCGTCCTGCACGGCAGGGTCGGCGTGGCCCAGGATGTCATCGAAATGATGACCCTCCAGTCGTTTGCCATCCCCCAGCAGTTTGCGTGCGGCAAGATTGCCCAGCACGATGCGTTGCGCCGGGTCGACCAGAATCATCGCCACCGGTGTGTTTTGCACCATGGTGTCGAGCAGCAATTCGCGTTGTACCAGGGCCAGCCGTTGCTCGCGCAACGCATCGCCTAATGCGTTGTGCGCGTTCACCAGTTCGCCAAGGTCGCCGCCGCCATCCCAGCGCACGCCAAAGCTGAAATCGCCATCGCGATAACTGGCCACGGTGCCGGCCAAGGCGCGAAACAGCGCACGATTAGGAGCCAGGATCCGCTGGACGATCCATAGGCAAGCGGCACCGACCAACACGCAAGGCAGGCCAATGGCGGCCCAGGGTTGCCACCATGTCGACAGCTGCACACTGCTGATGGCAACCGCGATCACGGCCACGCACAGCAGTGCACTGAACTTGCTGGCGATGGTGAGCCTGCGTAAGGCGCGCATGTCAGCTACGCGCAATGCCAAGGCGGTCGAGTCTGCGATACAAGGCTTGGCGCGACATGCCCAGTTCCGCTGCGGCCTGCGCCAACACACCACCACAGCGCGACAAGGCGGCTTCGATGCTGGCGCGGTCTGGCTCATCGCCACTGTTGGCAGGCAGCGGCGTGGTGGCAGTGGGCAGCGCAAGATCAGGGGTTTCGATGCGCTCACCACGGGCCAGCAATGCGGCGCGTTGCATCACATTGCGCAGCTCGCGCACATTGCCCGGCCAAGCGTGGCGTTGCAGCGTGCGTTCGGCGTCTTCACTCAAACGCTTGCCGGCAGGCAAAAAGTGATGGGCCAAAGGCAGAATATCGCGTGGGCGCTGCGCCAATGGGGGGATGCGCAGTTCAATACCGTTGAGGCGATAGAACAAGTCTTCGCGAAATTTTCCTTCGGCAATCAGCGCGGCCAGATCGGCATTGGTGGCACTGACGATGCGTACCTTCACGCTGCGCTCGCGGTTGCTGCCCAGTCGTTCGAAGCGGCCGGTTTCCAGCACCCGCAGCAACTTCACTTGCCCGGCCAGCGGCAAGGTGCCGATTTCATCCAGGAACAACGTACCGCCATCGGCCGCTTCGAACTTGCCCTCGCGTGATTTGCTGGCACCGGTGTAGGCGCCGGCATCGGCGCCAAACAATTCAGCTTCGATCAATTCACTCGGCAATGCCCCGCAATTGAGGGCCACGAATGGCCCGGACTTCACTGCGCTGTTGAAGTGCAGGATTTCGGCATAGCGTTCCTTGCCTGCCCCGTTGGGGCCGGTGATCAGCACGGGGATGTCGGCGCGTGCCACCTGACAGGCAAGTGCGAGTACGGCTTCGCTGGCAGGGTCTGCATACACGGTGCCACGCAAATCGAAATCGCGTTCGAGTGCGCTGCGGCGCTGGCGTTCGCTGCGATTGTTCTGTGCCAGCTGCCGCCTGCTTTCGCCCAGCTCCAGCAGGTTGTTGAGCGTGGTGATGAGTTTGCGGTCATCCCACGGCTTGGCCAGATAGTCGGCGGCGCCGGCCTTGATCAACTCCACGGCAGCTTCCAGATGCGTCCATGCGGTCAACAAAATCACCGGCAAATCCGGATGCGCTGCGCGAATTTGCTGGAACAGTGCCACGCCTTCTTCACCCGAGGTGGTGTCGGCGTGGAAGTTCATGTCCTGGATCACCAGATCAATCGGTGTCTGCGCCAGTACCGCAAGACCCGCCTGCGGCGAGTCTGCATGCACGCTGCGAATGTCGTGCAGTGACAGCAGTACTTCCAGCGCAGTGGCTACGGCAGCGTTGTCGTCGATGATCAGGATGGTGGGCATGCGGCGATTGTAATGTGGGTGCTCAGGCCGAGCGGGTGGCGATCGCCGGCGGCACCATGGCAGCACGCCGTGCCGGCCCCAGCACCGCAAGCTGGCCCAGTACCCACAGGATCAATGCACCGGCAGGCAAGTACAGCAATGGCAGGCGCGGCAGTTCGTATTTGCTCATCAACAACTGATTCAGGCCAAAGGCGAGCAGCATGCCCAGTGCGATACCGATGCCGGCAATCAGGAAATTTTCGATTTGGAAATAGCGCAGGATCTGGCCACGGGTGGCCCCCAGTGCGCGGCGAATCCCGATCTGCTTGGTGCGTTGTTGCACCCAGAAGCTGGCCAGACCCACGATGCCCAGCGCGGTAATCAAGAGCAGGCCCATGCACACCGCACCCAACAACCATGCCATCGCACGCGGTGCTTGATAGAACTCGTTGCGCAAGTCGGAGAATGGCTTGGTGTTTTCATCGAGGATGATGCGGTCATTGCCACGGCTGCGCAGCAGTTTGACGGCGGCCTTGAGGACTTCGGCGCGACGCTCCGGGGTGGTGCGAACCACGTAATTCCCACCCACGTTGTAGTGCGCGCGCAGCGGGAAGACCATCGTGTATTCGCGGGCGCTGGGGCCGCCTTGCAGGCTGGGACGCACAAGATGGTCTAACACGCCGATGACACGGGTGGGGCTGTCACCCCAGCTGTAAAACACCTTGCCAATGACTTGTGCCATCGGGATGCCGGGATAGAGTTTTTCTGCCATCTTGCGGGTCACGATGGCAGCAGGGATGCCGATCGGCTCCTTGCTGCTGTTGACGGCTTCAAAATCCAGATATTCATCCGGCCTGAAGCCACGCCCGGCAATCAGGCGGCTGCCGAATGTACTCAGAAAATGTTCATCCGCCATATAGCTGGTGGCAACGAGGGTGGTTTGTTGTTGCTCTGGCGTCAGGCGGACACCGCTGTTCCAGGAGGAATTCACGAACGGCACCTGATTGACCACGGTGGCATCCTTGACCCCGGGTATTGCACGCAGCGCGGCCAAATCGGTGCGGGTGCGGGCGGTGGCATTGTCATCGCTGCCGCTGCTCGTCAATTGGATGCGCAGCAGTTCACGTTCGGCAATGCCACTGGGTTCATTGACCTGACTGACACGGTCACCAATCATGAACAGTGCATTGCAGATGATGGCGCAGGTCAGCGCAATTTCGAGCACGATCAAGGCGGCTGCGGTCTTGTGGCGCGCCAGCGTGGACAGGATGGGGCGAATTTCCATGGGGTGCTCCGTTTTTGCTTGTCATTCCCGCGTACGCGGGAATGCTGGGGATAAGGTCATTGCGACTTGAGCTGGATGGCTGGCGTCACCTGCATCGCCCGCCATGCCGGCAGCAGGCCTGCCAGCAGGCTGGCCACAATGGCCAGCACAAAGGTGACCAGCAGCATGCCAAGGTCAAGATGGGCCAGCTTGGCGTAGCTGGCAGGCTGCATGCGCACTGCCCACAAGCCCAGCAAGGACAGCCCCAAGCCAACCACACCACCGGCCAGTCCAATCATTCCGGCTTCCACCAGGCATTGCTTGAAAATCTCCCGCCGCGATGCGCCCAGCGCCCGTCGCACGCCGATTTCGCCACTGCGACGCAGGAACTTGGCTAGCAGCAGCCCCACCGTGTTGACCATGCACACCAGCAGAAAGCCAAAACCCAACCACAACTGCAGCACCACATCGGAGGGCACCACTTTGTTGTAGGTCAGCCATTGCATGACATTGCTCAGGCGCACATTGGTCGGCCGCTCGAAGCGCCCGGCCTTGCGTTGCAAGTCGGAATAATTGCTCAGGTAGTTGCGATAGGCGCTGACTTTGTCGGCACTATCGAGTTCTACCCAATACTGGATCCACGCACAGGGCGCGTTTTCGGCGGTGTTGTCACCACGGCTATCAGCCCAGCAGTTCATGCTGCCATTGCGGCCCATCTGCAAATCACGCGAGGTCGAAAACGGCAGGAAAATATCCTCGTTGCCGCCATAGGTGTCGCGGTTCATGTCATAAAACGCGGGTGTCGGCTTCCACTCCGCCATCACCCCGACAATGGTGAAATCGCTTTGATCCAGGCGCAATGTCTTGCCCACGCTGTTGCCACCGGCAAACAGACGTTGGTTGAGCGAACGCGTGATGACCGCAACCCGCGCATGCGCCGCATCGTCCTTGGCGGCCCAGCCATTGCCATGCAGAAATGGCACATCGAACATCGGGAAAAAATCCGCGCTGGTATAGCGCGCATCCGAGCGGAACGGGATCAGCCCGGATTGTCCCGGGATCACCGCCACGTTGCCGCCGGTCATCATTGCTTGCCGATCCGCACGCTTTTCCTTCAGCAGGGTTTCGGAATCAAAGCGGGTCATCTGGTCTTGCGGGTCGCCACCTGGCCGATAACCCAGTTTGCTTTCAGGGTCCATCTGCACGTAGAACAACTGGCTGCTTTTTTGCGGGATGGGATCCCCGGACAGCACATGGAATACGGTCAGCGTGGTCATGCAGGCGCCGATGCCAAGTGCAATGGCCAGCACCATCAGCGCGGTCAGTGCCTTGTTGCGCTTGAAGCTGCGCAGGGCGAGGTTGAGGTAATAGCCGAGCATGGCGGTGTCCTCAGGCAGTCGTGGTGCTGGCGCTGTTGGAATGCAGCGAGCGTTGCAGGGCGGAGGTGACGGACAAGTCGGTCGCCATGCCATCGACGATGTGCACATTGCGTTGCGCGCGCGCGGCCAGTTCCGGGTCGTGGGTCACCATTACAATGGTGGTGCCTTGCTCGTTGATATCTTCCAGCAGCTCCATCACGCTGCGCGCCATCTGCGAATCCAGGTTGCCGGTGGGTTCGTCGGCCAGCAATAGCTTGGGGCTACCTGCCAGTGCGCGTGCAATCGCGGCGCGTTGCTGCTGCCCGCCGGAGAGTTCCGCCGGATAGTGCTTCATGCGCGAACCAAGGCCCACCATGCCCAGTGCATCTTCAATGCGCAGCTTGCGTTCGGCCGCGGGCATGCCGCGATAGCGCAGCGGTACGTCGCAGTTGTCGAACAGGTTCAAATCGGGGATCAGGTTGAAACCCTGGAAAATGAAGCCGATCTTTTCATTGCGCAGTTTGCTGCGGGCGTTGTCGTTCAAGCCTTTGACGTTGATGCCATCGAGCATGTAGTCGCCGCCGGTAAATTCTTCCAGCAAGCCTGCGATATTGAGGAAGGTGGTCTTGCCCGAACCCGATGGCCCGGTCACTGCGACGAATTCGCCATCGGCGACATGCAGGTCGAGCGAGCGTAGTGCGTGGGTTTCCACCAATTCTGTGCGATAGACCTTGGTGACCTGATGCATGTTCAGCATGGTGAGGAGTCCTGTTAGTTTCCGGAAATACGGACGCGGTCCGCGTTGTTGAATTGGTCGGTGCCCGAGACCACGATGCGGTCACCGACGTTCAGGCCCGAGGTGATTTCGACACTGGAGAGAGATGCAGCGCCGGTGCGAATGGGGCGGCGCACGGCGCTGCTGCCATCCACCACGTAGGCCACGTTGCCACCGTCTTGTTCAAGGAAGGGGCCGCGCTCGACCATCAGCACGTGCTTGCGCGTGTCCATCACGATGCGAACCGACAAGCGTTGGTTCTGGCGCAATCCCGGTGGCTGCTTACCATTGGCAAAGCGCACGCGCGCGGTCACTTCACCGTTGACAACCTCGGGCGACACCGCCGCAATTTCAGCGGGGAAGGTAGCGTTGTTGGCACTGATCTGTGCCGGCATGCCGATGCCAAGATCGCGTGCGAAGCTTTCCGGCACTTTCATTTCCACTTCGAACTTGGACAGATCCACCACACTCAACACCGGACCATTGGCAATCACTTGCGTACCCTGTGGTACTTGCACTTGCCCCACTTGGCCGTCGAACGGTGCGCGCAGGGTCAACAGTTCCACTTGGCGGCGCGCTTCGGCCACCACGGCTTGTTGGCGCTGCGCTTGGAGTTGCTTGTTGCGCGCATCCAGGCTTGCACCGGCGCTTTGCAAGGAAAAATCGCGCTGTGCGGCGGCAAGGCCGATATCGGCCTTCTTCATCATGTCCTGGGCGCGATTCAAATCATTCTTGGGCACCGCGCCGCCATCGAATGCACGCTGGTAGCGCTCCAGATCGCGTTGTGCCGCAGTGCGATCGACGCTGGCCTGGTCAAGTGCACGCTGCGCGTTGGCGCGTGCGATTTGCGCGTCCAGCTGCGCGCGGCTGGCGGCGGCTTCAAAGCTTGCCAACGTGGATTCTTCTTGCACCAGCTTGCTGCGCAGCTCGGGGCTGTCAATCGTGGCCAGCGCTTGGCCACGGGTCACCTTGTCACCGGCAACGATGGACAGGTGCACGGTGCCGGCAGCGATGGCATACAGCGTGGGGCTGTTGGAGGCGATCACTTTGCCTTCGGCACTGAGGTCGCGCACCAAGTCACCACGGGTCACTTGCGCGATGCGGATCCGCGAAGCATCGAACGATTGCGCGCCACCCATCCAACGGGACGCCACCCATGTGGTCAGCAGCAGCACGCCTGTGCCCGCGATGACAGGCACGATCCATTTGCGGCGACTGGGCGCGGCGTGTGCCATGCGCTGATCTTGGCCGGCGGTATCGCGGATGCGGCCACGGGGGGCGGTGGCCGGGTGCGCGGGCGAGGTTGATTGCTTATCCATACCCGCTATGAAGCAACTACCGTGCCAACTACAAGTTATTGAAAAATATGGGAAATAATTCTTGTGCTGCGTCCGTTGGACAAGCGGATGCGTCCGTGCGGACACAGTCGACCGCTGGCACCGTTACACTGCCGGCTTGGACTTTGGAGTAATGCTGCATGTGTGGAATCGTTGGTGCCATCGCGCAACGTGATGTGGTTCCCTTGCTGGTGGATGGCCTGAAGCGGCTGGAATATCGCGGCTATGATTCGGCCGGAATTGCGGTGGTGGTGGCCGATAGCGTGCGCCGCGTGCGGCGCACTGGGCGAGTGGCCGAGATGGAAGCGGCGGCGCTGGCCGAGGGGCTGGGAGCCAATCTTGGCATCGGGCACACCCGCTGGGCCACGCATGGTGGCGTGACCGAATCCAACGCGCATCCACATATCAGCGATGGCGAATTGGCCTTAGTGCACAACGGCATCATCGAAAACCACGAAGCGCAGCGCGAACGTCTGCGCGCTTTGGGCTATGCGTTTGAATCGCAGACCGACACCGAAGTGGTAGCCCATTTGATTCATCACCACCGCAAGCAAGGGGTGAGTTTGCTTGCAGCACTGCAGGCGACGGTGAAGGAGTTGCACGGTGCCTATGCATTGGCGGTGATCGACAAGCGCGACCCGGCGACGCTGGTGACCGCACGTATGGGCTGCCCGTTATTGATCGGGTTGGGCGAGGGCGAAAATTTCGTTGCTTCGGATGTGTCCGCGATTGTGTCGGCCACGCGGCGGGTGATCTTTCTGGAAGAAGGCGATACCGCCGAGCTGACCTGTGATGGCGTGCGCGTGTTTGACGCCAGCGATGCGCAGGTGATGCGTGAAGTGCACGTGTCGGAAGTGTCACTGGCATCGCTGGAACTCGGGCCGTATCGGCATTTCATGCAGAAAGAAATTCACGAGCAGCCACGCGCCATTGCCGATACAGTAGAGGGCATCTTGGATGCCGGTGGCTTTGATGCCGCACTGTTTGGCAAAGACGCGGACGCCGTGCTGGCGGATGTGGCGTCGGTCCAGATTCTCGCCTGCGGGACCAGTTATTACGCCGGTTTGACCGCACGCTATTGGATCGAAGCCATCGCCGGGTTGCCATGTGCGGTGGATATCGCCAGCGAGTACCGCTATCGCAGCGTGGTCGGCAACCCGAAGCAGCTGGTGGTCACCATTTCGCAATCTGGCGAAACGCTGGACACGATGGAGGCGTTGAAATACGCCAAGGCCCAAGGACAGGATAAAACCCTGTCGATTTGCAATGTACCGGAAAGCGCGCTACCGCGGGCCAGCAAGTTGGTATTGCATACCCGTGCCGGTGCGGAAATCGGGGTCGCTTCCACCAAGGCATTCACCACCCAGTTGGTTGCACTGTTCGCGCTGGCCGCCACCTTGGGCAAGCTGCGCGGCCGCGTCGATGCCGTGCAGCAGGCCGACTTCTTGAATGCGTTGCGTCACTTGCCAGGCAGTGTGCAGCACGCACTCAATTTGGAGCCGCAGGTGGCCTTATGGGCAGAGAAATTCGCACCACGGCAGCATGCGCTGTTTCTGGGGCGTGGTACCCACTACCCGATCGCGCTGGAGGGCGCGCTCAAGCTCAAGGAAATCTCCTACATTCATGCCGAAGGCTACCCGGCGGGCGAACTGAAGCATGGCCCGCTGGCACTGGTGGACACGCAAATGCCGGTGGTGGTGATTGCTCCCAACGATGCACTGCTGGAGAAGGTCAAATCCAATATCCAGGAGGTGCGCGCACGGGGTGGCGAAATGTTCGTGTTCACCGATGCCGACAGCAGCTTCAGTGCATCCGAGGGCGTGCATGTGATTCGCACGCCGCGCCATGTGGGCATTTTGTCGCCGATCGTGCACGCCATCCCGGTGCAACTACTGGCCTATCACACCGCATTGGCACGCGGCACCGATGTGGACAAGCCCCGCAATCTGGCCAAATCGGTGACGGTGGAATAAGCAGCCGCCAGTTGTCCCAGATCAAGGAGCGGGCACACCGGCTTGCCTAGTCTGGTGCGGCCGGTCGGCGGCTGCAGCCTTGCTATGTGGATGCCTTTGTTTTCGCCTATTGCCAGCGGTCGTTGCCGCGCAGGTTGTGCATGAGTGACTGGCCTGCAGCGCTATTGATTCGCGCCAAGCGGGAAGGGCGAAGTCTGGATGCCCCGCAGTGGAAGGCGTTGGCCGATGGTATCGCCAGCAACGGCTGGAGTGAGGGCCAAGTGGGCGCAATGGCGATGGCGATTGCGTGGCGCGGCTTGGGCACGCAAGAATGCCGCGACTTCACTTATGCCCTGCGTGATTCCGGGCGTTGTCTGGATTGGCGTGACTTGCCCGGACCGGTGCTGGATAAGCACTCCACCGGCGGCGTGGGCGATTGCGTCAGCCTTGCGCTGGCCCCGTTGGTGGCCGCATGTGGTGGGTATGTGCCGATGATTTCGGGGCGCGGCTTGGGGCACACCGGCGGCACCTTGGACAAGTTGGAAAGCGTGCCCGGCGTGGATGTCCAGCTAGATCCGGCACGTTTGCAGCGACTGGTGCGCGAGGTGGGTTGTGCCATTGTTGGTCAAACAGCGGACCTGGTGCCCGCTGATCGGCGCTTGTACGCGGTGCGCGATGTGACGGCCACGGTCGATGTGCCGGACTTGATCGTGGCCTCAATCCTGTCGAAAAAACTTGCCGGTGGTGCGCAAGCCTTGGTGTTGGATATCAAGACGGGCAGTGGCGCGCAAACGCCCGATGTGGCAATGGCCGAAGCCTTGGCGGCACGGATGCAGGCGGTCGCCGCCGGGAGCGGCTTGCAGCTGGCGACCGCACTGACCGACATGGGTCAGGTGTTGGGGCGCGATGCCGGCAACGCATTGGAGCTGCGCGCCATCATCGACTTGCTAACCGGTGGTCCGGCTTGCCCACGCTTGCGTGCATTGGTGCTGGCATTGTCGGCACGGCTGTTGCTGCTGGGTGGGTTGGCTGCGACTGATGCGGATGCAGAGGCACAGTTGCAGCATGCCTTGCACAGTGGCGCGGCCGCCGAGCGCTTGGCGCGCATGTTGGCAGCGCTGGGTGCGCCGCATGATGTGTTGCAACGGCCGGCGCATTATTTGCCCACTGCGCCCGTGCATTACGCGGTAACCGCAGACCGTGCCGGCTTTGTGCAGACCATCGATGTGCGCAGTGTGGGCGAATGCGTGGTGGATCTGGGCGGCGGACGGCGCGTGGCCGGTGCCCGCATTGATCCGGCCGTGGGCTTGAGTCAGGTGTGCGGGCGTGGCCAGTACGTTGCGCATGGCGCACCACTCGCTGTGGTGCATGCGCGTAATCAAGCCGATGCCGAACGTGCCGCAGACAGTGTGCGTGCGGCGTTTTGCTTGGGCGAAGCCGCCCCTGGCGAAGTTGCAGCGTGGCGCTGGTTGGATGCTACTGCGCCGGCAAAATAAAGCGATATGGCAGCAGGGCATCGACATCCACTTCAACCCAACTGCCATCGGGCTGCCGAAAACTCACGCCAGCCTCGATGCCGAATTCAATCAATGCTTGTCGGCAGGCACCACAGGGAGACACGGGTAGCGGTGTGCCGGTATCGCTGAATGCCGCGACTGCAATTGCAGCCAAGCGAAAAGCTGCACCTTCCGCTTGTACTGCTGCGGCAATCGCTGCGCGTTCGGCGCAGCCACCGATGGAATACGAAGCGTTTTCAACATTGCAACCGGCGTACACCGCGCCACTGGTGGCGCGTAACGCGGCTCCTACCCGCAGTTTCGAGTACGGGGCATAGGCATGTTGCGCGGTCTGTTCGGCCAATGTGCGTAGTGACGTGAAGTCGGGCATCACTGTGGATGTGTCAGCGGGAAGCATTGCATGGTGGCACGGGTGCTTGCCTGTCACAAACAAAAACCCGGCATCGGCGCCGGGTTTTCGCTTCCGTGCGGGCTAGCTCCGAAACGAGGCGTTACTGGTCCGGCTGCCAGCGCAAGCTGAGGGTGTACTCGCGGCCGGGCTGGGCATACCAGGCGCTGGTCTGATAGCGCTTGTCGAAGGCATTGACCACGTTGGCTTGCAGTGTCCAGCCCTTTGCCAAACGCCATGACGCGCGGGCGTCCAGCGTGCCGTAGCCACCCACGCGCAGGCTGTTGGCCACATCATCCCAGCGCGACGCTTCGGCAATGCCGCTGATGCCAAAGCCCCAGTCGCCAATATCGCGATCCAAGTCCAGCCGCGCGCTGCGGGTGGGGCGACGGGCCAGTTGCTTGCCGTGGTTTGTCCCCGCGCTTTGGTTGCGTGCATCCAGCCAGCTGAGTTGGCCACGCAGCGACCAGTCACCCAGCGCCAGAACGCCGGTCAACTCAACCCCACGAATGCGCGCCGAGTCCACATTGACCGGCTTGAACTGCGAGGAATCCCAAGCGATCAGATCGCTGACCCGGGTCTGATACGCATTGGCCTGCAGCTGCCAGCCGTCACCGCTGCGCGTCAGCGACAGTTCGCTGCTGCGGGCGTCTTCGGGGCGCAGCAACGGATTGCTGGCGCCGGGGTAGTACAGCTCGTTGAAGGTGGGCGCCTTGAACGCGGTGGCATGGCTGGCCGTCACCCGCCAGCCTGCGGCAAGGTTCATGCCCCAGGCCATCCCGCCGGTGGTGTGGCCACCGAATTGATCGTTGTCATCGTGGCGCAGCGACAGTTGCAGGTCCTGCTTGCCGAACGTGCCTTGGTATTGCGCAAAACCGGCACGGTTGCCACGCCTTGCGGTGAACGGTGACCACGGATCCTGGGTGGCGGCGGCATCGCGCAGCCAATCAAACCCGGTGGTGAGTACCTGTGCCTGCGCCAGTGTGAAGTCGGCTTGCAGGTTGCCGGTATCACGCGTGGTGACGAAGCGGTTGCTGAACACTGTACCCAGATAGTTGACCGAATCATCGGTGTTGCGGCCCAGCGTCAACTTCAATTGCACCCTTTGCGAGGGCGTCCAGCGCGCACTGCCGCCCACGGTCTGCTGCACGATGTCGGAGTTGTCCACGTAGTTGCCGTCGTAATCGTTATGGCCGATGGCGCGGGTGGCGCGTGCATCCAGCTGCCATGCGGTGCTGGGCGAGAAATCGGCGTGCACGCCCGCACTGTTGTTGCGATAACCATCGCGATCCAGATGCGTGCCCGGCACGATAAAGCAGCCGGCGCCCGCCCACGTGGCAGGGTTGTAATCCCCCAGGCAGGCATTGATGCCAGCGGTGGATTGGTGCGCCACAGCCACACCTACACCACCGCGTGCACCGCGCAGTTCCACACCGGCAGAGGTCTCGCGCAAGTGGTTGCTGCCGATTGCAATCCGCGCATGGCCATGCGTGCCTGCACGGCTGTCACGGCGGGTGAAAATCTGGATCACGCCGCCGATGGCATCGGCCCCATACAACGATGAGCGCGGCCCGCGCACGATTTCGATATGGTCGATCTGCGCCAGCGGAATATCCTGTAGCGAGGTCAGGCCCGAGGTGGTCGAACCCACGCGCACGCCGTCGATCAAAAACAAGGTGTGGTCTGATTCAGTGCCACGCATGAACAACGTCGACAGCTTGCCCAGCCCACCTTGGTTGATGAGGGTGATGCCGGCGCGACCGCGCAGCAATTCGGGCAGTGAGCGCGCGCTGCTGGCGTCGATTTGTGCGCGGTCGATCACTTCCACAGCGGCCAGCGCGGCATCGACGGTGGCAGGCGTGCGCGTGGCGGTGACAATCACTTTGTCGAGGTCTTTGGCGGCATCTGCCGCAAACGCGATGCCGGGCAAGGACAAGGCCAGTGCCAGGGTGCAGCTCAAGGGGGACAAGCGAAGCAGGGTGTTGCGCGATTGCATGTGAGTCTCTCCGGCGTGCCAATCCGCACGCCATGGCGAAGGGGACGGTTGCAATACGGGCGGAACACGTAGACGGGCGATGCAGCAAGCAGCAGGCGCGACGTCGCGCAATGCCCGCCGCATCGCAACCAACACACTTCAAGGCCGGTCTCCGGGCTTGCAAGCGGCGCATCCTGTGATGGGCCCGCGCGGCACCTTCCCATGCCAACATCAAACCGATGTGCGCACAGTGGTTGTTGCCGAACTTCTCTTGCTTACCGTTGCGGGGGCAGCGCCGGACTGGTTGCACCTGCGTGCAGTGTCACCGGCTTCCCGTTTCAATCAGCGGACAGGGCCCGCCAATCACCTTGAAGCGCAGGCATTGTAGCGCAAGCGGTTCAGTCGGTCGTCGTGTCGCTGCCGTGCTCGTCATCGAACAGGTTGAATGCCAGTACCGGCGCCTGTTCGTGATGGGTGGTGGTCACCGGCGCTGCGGCGGGACGCCCACGCGGCGGCGGCAGCAAGGCGATGGCGGCTTCGGCGGCGCTGACCAGTTCCGTGCGGCGCGCGTCCGGCACCTCCTGCCAGTGGCAATTCTGCAATGCGCCTTCCAGTGCATACAGCAAATTGAGGCTGGGCTTGAAGCCGGCCCGGCGCACCTTCATGAAGGCATCCACGGTGCCGATGGCAGCGATGTCTTCCAGCGAGCGCAAGCCCACTTGCCGCAGCCATGCAGCAGACTTCGGGCCGATATTGCGCATCTTGGCGGCGCTCATTGCAGGGCATCCAGATACGCTTGCGCGATGGCTTCCAGCCCGGCTTGATCGTCTGCATCGAAGCGCGCTGGCAGAGGACTATCGAGGTCAAACACCCCCAGCAAGGTATCGCCCTGATACAGCGGCACCACCAGCTCCGAGCGCGATGCGGAGTCGCAGGCGATATGTCCGGGGAATGCATTGACGTCTTCAACGCGCTGGGTTTGCCGCAAGCGCGCCGCCGCCCCGCACACACCTTTTGCAAGCGGGATGCGCACGCAGGCCGGCAGCCCTTGAAACGGACCCACCACCAATTCATCGCCATCGAAAAAATAAAACCCCACCCAATTCAGGCCAGGCAGTGCGTGATAGACCAGCGCCGACAGATTGGCGGCATTGGCAATGCGGTCGCGCTCGCCATGCAGCAGGGCTTGCGCCTGTGCCAACAGCTGCGTGTATTGCGTCGGCTTGCTGCCGGTAAGGGAGGCGGCGGTAAAGGTCATCTGCCAAGTGTAGCAACCGTACGCGTCAGGGCTACCATGCAGCCTTCATCGGCAACTACGAAAGCACAATGTTCTCAATTTATGTGACGGGTACCGATACCGGCATCGGCAAAACACTGACCAGTTGCACCCTGCTGCACGCCTTGCGCGGACATGGCTTGCGCGTGGCAGGGATGAAGCCGGTGGCCAGTGGTTGCAGTGCGATTGACGGTGCATGGAAGAACGAAGATGCGCTTGCGCTACAAGCGGCAGGCATGCCGGGATTGGCCTATGCCGACATCAATCCGTTTGCGCTGGAACACCCCTTGGCGCCAGAGCTGGCGGCGCGGGATGCGGGCGTGGCCATCGAGCTGCTGCCGATCCTGGCGGCACATGCACGATTGGCCTCGCAAGTGGAGGCCTTGGTGGTGGAAGGGGTGGGTGGTTGGGCTGCGCCGTTATCGGCAGGCTTGATGCAGGTCGATGTGGTGCGCATGCTGCGCCTGCCGGTGGTGTTGGTGGTGGGCTTGCGCTTGGGCTGCCTCAATCATGCGCTGCTGAGTGCGCGTGCGATTGTGGAGGATGGCGTGCATCTGGCCGGCTGGATTGGCTCGCAAGTGGATCCGGCGATGGAGCGCGTGGATGACAACATCACGATGCTGCGCGCGCGGTTGCCAGCGCCGTGTTGGGGCGTGTTGCCGTATGCGCCGAATGCAGCGCCTTCGGTACTGGCGCAGTATTTGCGGATTCCGATGGCAGCTTGATGAGTCTGGCAGTCTTGTCGCCCACCGGGGAAGGCTCGCAGCTTAGGCTTCGCATCCAGCGATGATGCGCGACCGCGGGCCCTCCATGGCGCGCTCGATCCTTCACCGGTGGGCGGCAAGACTGCTGCGAGGAACAAGGCGCAATAAAAAACGCCCGGTTGCCCGGGCGTTTGTCGTCATATCGTGCAGCCTCAACCGTGTTGCGGCTCAGGCAAGGTGTCTGCTGCATCAGCCGCCGGCGCGTGCTTGTGTTCGCGCGCCAGATACAGATAGAACGCGGGCAGCACGAACAAGGTGAACAAGGTGCCGATGGTCATGCCGGAGGCAATCACCACGCCCATCGAGAAGCGCGAAGCCGCGCCGGGGCCCTTGGCCATCAGCATCGGAATCATCGCAAACACCAGCGCGGCGGTGGTCATCAACACCGGGCGCAGACGAATGCCGGTGGCGGCTTCAATCGCGTCGCGCTTGCTCATGCCCTGTTCGATTTGCAGCTTGTTGGCGAATTCCACGATCAGGATGCCGTGCTTGGAAATCACGCCCACCAATGTCACCAGCCCCACCTGCGTATAGATGTTGATACTCATGCCGGGGAAGGCCTCAACCCCCATCGCTTGCAGGATGCCGGACACCAGTGCCAACACGTTCAATGCCAGCAGCGCACCGCAAATGGCCATTGGCACGGTGAGCAACATGATCAACGCATCACGGAAGCTTTCAAACTGCGCCGAGAGCACCAGGAAAATCACGATCAAGGCCAGCGCCATGGTCATCAGCATGGCCGAGCCTTCCTGCTTGAACTGCCGCGACTCACCGGCATAGTCCACGCTGTAGCCTTGCGGCAGCACTTCTTTTGCGGCTTGGTCCAGGATGGCCAACGCTTCGCCCTTGCTCACGCCGGGGCGCGGGGCAAACGTGATGGAGACCGCATTGAGCTGCTGGAAGCGCTTGAGCGATTGCGGCTGCGCGCTTTCCTTCAGCGTGACGATGGTGGACAGCGGAATGAGTGTCCCATCGCGGGTGCGGGTGTAATAGTTTTCAAGATCGCTGGCATTGAGGCGGTCCTTTCGTTGCACCTGCGGGATCACCCGGTACGAGCGGTTTTCCATCGAGAACAGATTGCTGTAGCCACCGGCCAGCATCGACGACATGTCGGCGGCCAGCGTGCGCATGTCTATCCCCAGCATCGCCGCTTTGTCGCGGTCGATGTTGACCTCGATGCGCGGCTTGTCGATCTTCAAATCCTTGTCGAGGAAGATGAAGCGCTTGCTGGCATACGCCTTGGCCAGAATGGCGTCCGACAACTCCGACAACTGCTGCAAGTTGCCCACGCCGCCAACGATGAATTCACCACCGCCGCCGCCGCCGCCGGCGCTGGGTAGCGAGGGCGGCACCAATGCAAACACCTTCAGCGCACTGATCTCGTTGAGCTTGGGTTGCAGCTCTTGCTGCAGGATTTGCGTGGTGGAGCGGCTGCGCTGGCTCCATGGCTTGAGCACGAAACCGGCCATCGCACTGGGGCTGGCACCGCCGCCGCCGCCGCCCATGCCACCGTTGATCAAGAAGGTCTCCTTGATCTCGGGAATCCTGGCGGTGAACTTGGAAATTTCAGCGGTATAGCGTTCCACATAATCCAGCGTGGCCACCGGGTCCGCACTGGCCACCGAGAAGATGAAACCTTCATCTTCCACCGGTGCCGGTTCCTTTGGCGCGCCTGCGTACAGGAAACCGCAACTGACCAGCACGATCAGGCCAAACACGGCGATCACGGCCTTGGTATCCAGCGCGCCATGCAGGCGGCGTTGATAGGCGTGGTGCAGTTTGTCGAAGCGATTATCCAACCACAGCTCGAACTTGCCCTTGGGGTGGTCGGGGTCATGCGCAATCAGGATCTTCGCGCTCATCATCGGCGTCAACGTGAGCGCAATCACGCCCGACAACAACACCGCGCCGGCCAAGGTGAACGCGAATTCGGTGAACAACACGCCGGTCATCCCACCTTGGAAACCAATCGGCAAATACACCGCAATCAAGGTGGTGGTCATCGCCACCACCGGCCACGCCAATTCGCGCGCGCCGCGAATCGCGGCGTCCATCGGCTTCATGCCTTCTTCGATATGCCGGTGGATGTTCTCCAGCACGATGATCGCATCGTCCACCACGATGCCAATGGCCAGCACCATCGCCAGCAAGGTCAGCAAATTGATGGTGAAGCCCATCAGCAGCATCAAGAACAGCCCGCCAATCAGCGATAGCGGGATGGAAATGGCCGGGATCAACACGCTGCGCAGTGAGCCCAGGAACAAGTAGATCACCACGATCACGATGAGGAGCGCTTCCACAATGGTGCGGATCACTTCGTTGATCGAGTCTTGAATCGCCTCGGTGCTGTCGTACGGAATGCTGGCGTGCATGCCCTGCGGCAATTGCGGAATGATGTCGTTGTCCCAGACCTTGCGCACTGCCTTGATCACATCCAGCGAGTTGGCATCGGGCGCCACACTGATACCGATGAACGTGGCTGCATCGCCGCCATTGATACGCACCGACGTGCCATAACTGTCAGAGCCCAACACCACATCGGCGATGTCACCCAGGCGCACAATCGCACCGTCTTGTTCACGCACCACCAGCTTGCGGAACTCTTCGGCATTGCGCAGATCGGTGCGTGCGGTCATGTCGATCGCAACCATATGCCCCTTGGTCGAGCCCAGCGCGGCCAACACGTTGTTCGACTGCAAGGCTTGCGAGACATCGCTGGCGGTCACTTTCAGCGCGGCCATTTTTTCCGGTTTCAACCACACGCGCATGGCGAAGTTGCCGGCGCCCATGATTTCTGCGCTTTGCACACCGGGCACCGTCACCAGCTTGGGCTGGATCACGCGGGTCAGATAGTCGCCAATCTGGTTGCCATCCAAACGGTCGCTGGCAAACGACAGATACATGCTGGCAATACTCTCGCCCTGCTTCAGGTCGATCACCGGGTCTTCCGACTGCGATGGCAATTGCCCGCGCATCTTGTTGACCTTGGCGCTGATCTGAGTGAGCGCCTCGCTGGGGTTCTTGTCCAGCCGGATATAGGCCTGAATCGAGCTTATCCCCGCCGCGCTGGTCGAGGTCATGTAATCAATGCCCTCGGCACTGGCGATTTCGCGCTCCAGTGGCGTGGTGATAAAGCCCTGGATCAAGTCGGCATCGGCACCGAAATAGGTGGTGTTGATGTTGATCACGGCATTGCGCATTTCCGGATATTTGCGCACGTTCAATTCGCTGAAGGCGCGTAGGCCGAACAGCAGGATGAACAGGCTGACGACCAGCGCCAGCACCGGCTTCTTGATGAAGATGTCGGTAAATTTCATGCTTGGTTACTCCCGCTTCCCCGCGTTGGGAAAGTGTGGACAAGAGGGCGTGGCAGGTCGCCAGCGATCAACGGTTGATGACCGTAGGCTGGGCATCGGCGGCAGGTTGCACGCTGTTATCAATCGTCACTTCCGCGCCATTGCGCAGCTTCAGCAGGCCCACCGTCACCACGCGCTCACCGGGCTTCAGCCCATCGGTGACCGCGATCAAATCGCCACGGGTGGCCCCAGTCTTGATGAAGCGCTGGTTGACCACCAATTTGTCGCCGCTCAGCGGCTGCCCCTTGGCGTCGGTTTCGCCGGCCTTGCGCTTTTCCGAGGTAATCACGAAGACCGCGTTGCCGTAAGGGTTGAAGCTGACTGCAGTTTGCGGAATCACCACCACGGCGTGCTCTGCGCCCAGTTCAAAACTGACCTTGGCAAAGCTGCCCGGGCGCAAGGCGTTGCCGGGGTTTTGCAAGGTGGCCTGCGCTTTGAAGTTGCGAGTGCTGGCATCCACCAGCGGATCCAGCGCGGTGATTTCGCCACTGAAGTGCTGGCCCGGCAGGGCATCCACGCTGGCGTTGATGTTGCCGCCTTTCAGCAGCTTGCCGATCATTTGTTCGGGCAGGGTGAAGTCCAGATAGATCGGATTGAGCTGCTGCAAGGTGACGATTGCGTCACCCGGCGCCAGATATTGGCCCAGATTGATTTTGCGAATGCCCAGTACGCCCGAGAACGGCGCGCGGATGGTCTTGCGGGCAATCAGTGCGCGCTGTGCCTCTACTTGCGCGCGCGCATTGGCGGCCGCGGCGACGCGCTGCTGCACATCATCCAGGGACACCAGTTTGTCCTTGCCCAGCGCCTGCCAACGCTGCGCCTGCACCGCCGCGAGTTTGGCCGAGGTCTCCAGTGCTTTGAGCTGAGCCTCTTCGTTGTCGGTGTTCAAGCGCACCAACACGGCGCCCTGGCTGACCGGCTGGCCGGCCTCAAACGCAATGCTGCGCACCACGCCGCCGGCCTCGGTGGTGACATCGGTGCCGTTGACGGCCACCAAGGTGCCCACCGATTCGCCGCCTGCACTCCAGCGCTGCGCACTGGCCGTGGCGGCCGAAATGGCCACCGCCGGTTGCGGCATGTTGTCGAAGAATTCATTGGTCTTTTTGGCGAAGATCGCCTTGATTCCAAACACGCCCCCAAACACGACGAGCGCACCAAGCAGCATCAAGCCCCAACGCAGGGCGGGGTTGGGGGTGTGGGCGGATGTATGGGCAGGCATGGGGCTGATCCGATGGAGATATGAAAATGAACCGGGGAGTTTAGCAGGATACTGAACTTGCAAGTCCATAATTGTTGCGGGATTGCTTGCCATTCGCATCTGCCGTTTGGCATGGACAGCATAAAAAAAACCCGACAGCTTGCGCTGCCGGGTTTTGGCAACGACGCAGGGGAGTGCGGCGTTGCGGTCCCAGGGGGGAGGGATCTTGCCGGGCTTACTTGCCGGACTTGGTTGCCTTGGTGGCCTTTTCCACTTCGGCCTTGACCTGGGCACTGGCCTGCTCGAACTGGCCCTTGGCCAGCGAGCCAATGGCTTCGTTGGTCTTCACGGTGTTGGCAAACACTTCCTGCACGGTGCTGAGGCTGCGCTCGGCATTGGTGCGGGCAATCTGCACGCCCTTCGGCCACACAGCCTTCAGGCCGTCGGCGTCACGCACCTGCAGCAGCTCGCCGGTGAAGGCGAAGCTGGCGGTGAAGGTGTCTTCGATGGTGGCCAACTGCAGGCCAAAGGCCTTTTCGGCATTCTCAAGGGCCAAACGGTTGACGTTGGCAGCGGCATCGGCGAACTGGCTGACGGCTTTGCTGAACTGATCGTTGAACTGGTACATGGCGGTCTCCTGCTGGTTGTTGTCGGCAAGGTTTGCCGGATTTGTGCGATGCAGCATATCGAGTGTTTTGTTGCAGCGCAACATCGAGCCGACAAGCGGTATGCCTGCATTCAGTTTCAACAACACAGGTGGTGATCAGCGCTGTCGCGCTTGCCCGATCCCCCTGCCAGGCAGGGCGTACTCCGGCACGGCCAGTGCCCCGGCCACCGCACGGGCATGCGGGGCCAGATGCGCCAACGCACGCGCATACACGCTGCGCTTGAAGGTCACCACATGCTGCAGCGGGTACCAAAAATCCACCCAGCGCCAGTGGTCGAATTCAGGGCAATCGGTGCCATCCAGCTGCACATCGCCCTCCAATCCACGAAAACGCAGCAGATACCACACCTGCTTTTGGCCGATGCACACCAGCTTGTCACGGTGGCGGATGGCATGCGGCGGCAGACGGTAGCGCAGCCAGCCAGGGGTGGCGCCCAGCACGTCCACATGCGCAGGCAGCAGCCCGGTTTCCTCGCGCAGCTCGCGGTACATCGCTTCCAGCGGGGTTTCGTCGGTGTTGATGCCGCCTTGCGGAAACTGCCAGCCGTCCCGGCGCACTCGACGCGCCCAGAACACTCGTCCATCGTCATGCATCAGTACGATGCCCACATTGGGCCGGAACCCGTCCGGATCGATCACGATGCGGACCTCAAAAAATTTGCCTGCCCCGACTGTGCCAGTGCCGCGCAGCTTCGGCAAGCCGCCACAGGGCGAATTGACGGCACCGGCCAAGATCAGGATAATGCCCGGCTCTGCGTTGGCTATGTAGCTCAGCCGGTTAGAGCACAGCACTCATAATGCTGGGGTCGGTGGTTCGAGTCCACCCATAGCCACCAACGCATGAACCCTCAGCCCCGCACCTGCGGGGTTTTGTTTGCCTGCAGGACGAACGGCCCGATGGATATCTTCAAGCGTTTTACCGTTGAAGCCGCGCACCGGCTGCCGAATGTGCCGGACGGACACAAATGCGCGCGCCTGCATGGGCATTCATTTTCGATCGAGCTGCAGGTCAGCGGCGAGCCGGATCCAGAGCTGGGGTGGGTGATGGATTTTGCCGATCTCAAGGCGGCGTTCAAGCCGATCTACGAGCAGCTGGATCATCATTATCTGAATGAGATCGATGGGTTGGAAAACCCCACCAGCGAGCAGCTGGCGATCTGGATCTGGCAGCGCTTGAAGCCGCAGGTGCCGCTGCTATCGGAAGTGGTGGTGCACGAAACCTGCACCTCGGGGTGCCGCTACCGCGGGCGGTGATTGTGCAACCGCATGGCGCGCGCACCTGCCAGTGCGCGATGCCTGTTCAGTTGCTGAACAAGAGCGCGCGCAGGGCCACCCGGACTTGCGCAAATTCACTGACGATGCGTGCTACCGCCGGCCCCGGTTGGGTCATGGTGCCGTCGCGTGCGGCGTGTTCCAGATCGCGTGCGGCATCCGATAGGGTCATCGCGCCAACATTGGCACTGGACGATTTCAACGTATGCGCGGTGACCCGCAGTGCGATGGGGTCGATGTTCACCGCCGCCCGCTCCAACTGCGCGATCAGGCGCGGTGCGTCTTCCAGATACACGGCGATGATCTTGTCGACCTCGCTACCCAGTACTTCACGCAACTCGCCGAGTACCCGTTGATCCAGCACGGAGGGCGCACGTTGGGTGAGTTGTGCTGCCGAGGGCGTGGCTGCGGGGACCGGCATTGCACTGCTTTTCCAGCGCGTGATGCATTGTTCCAGCTCGACCTTGGTGACGGGCTTGGCCAGGTAGTCATCCATCCCGGCATCCAGGCATTTCTGACGATCGCCGGCCATCGCATTGGCGGTCATCGCCACAATCGGCAGGCGCCGCGTGGCTTTGCGTTCCTGCTCGAGTTCGCGCCAGCGCCGGGTGGCACTGTAGCCATCGAGTACCGGCATCTGGCAATCCATCAGTACCAAATCGAACTGGGCTTGATCCAGCTTTTCCAGCGCCACCTGGCCATTGCCGGCGGTTTCACATTCGGCACCCAAGACCTGCAGCAAGCGCTGCGCCACCATCAAGTTGACTGGATTGTCTTCCACCAACAGGATGCGCGGCTTGCCGGGGATCTCGTCCTTCGGTTTTTGTGCAGCCGGCGCCGGGTGTGGGTCTTGTTGCCCCCACGCCACCCCGGACGCAGACAGCACCGCACGCAAATCCGCATCTTCGGCATTGCGGGGAATCAGGGTGGCGTTCACAGGCAGGTCCAATGAGGTGGCTTCGTCGCCGCGCAGATACACCAAACGGACTTCGCCATATTGTTGCTTGCGTTCCATGTTGCGCGCCAGTGATACCGCTGTGCTGCGAATACTCATCAGATCCGCCAGCACCACCGAGAACGTCCATGGCTCGCCTTGGGTGTGGGCTTGGCGTAGCCGCTCCAGTGCATCCTGAGTATTTTCCACAGCGGTGACACGCAACCCCCAGTTGGGCAGCAGCATGGTCAGGCGCATGCGCAGACGTGTATCGGTGGTGATCAGCAGGACGCGGCCACCGTGCAAATCGCCCTGTTGCGCAGGCATGTCGCCTTGCACCTTGAGCAACGGAATTTCGAACCAGAATGTGGAGCCTTGACCGGGTTGCGACTGCACCCCGATCTTGCCACCCATCAGCGACACGATGCGCTGTGAAATCACCAGTCCAAGACCGGTGCCGCCATACAGCCGGGTGGTTGAGGCGTCGGCTTGGCTGAAGGCTTGAAACAGTTTGTCCTGGGTCGTGGCATCTATGCCAATGCCGGTGTCTTGCACTTCGAAGCGCAACATGTGCTGAGCGGCTGTTTCACCCAGGCGTTTGATGTTGACAGTGACATTGCCGCGCTCGGTGAATTTGATCGCATTACTCACCAGATTGCTCAGGATCTGGCGCAACCGCACCGGGTCGCCTCTTACCGGCAAGCGCACCGCCGAGTCGATATTCAGCCGCAGATGCAAGCCCTTGGCATCGGCCGAGCGCTCCATCAAGGTCATCACGCTACCCAGCAATTCGCGCAGGTTGAAGCCGGTGGTTTCCAGCTCGAGCCGATCAGCCTCCAGCTTCGAATAATCCAGGATGTCATCGACGATGCGCAGCAGCTGCTGTGCCGAGGCGGTGGCGGTCTTGAGAATTTCCTGTTGGTCAAGGCTGAGCTTGGAGGTGGACAGCAAATCCAGCATCGGGATGATGCCATTGAGTGGTGTGCGGATTTCATGGCTCATGGTGGCCAGAAACTCGCCCTTGGCCATGACTGCCGACTCCGCCGCTTGCTTGGCCTTGGTGAGTTCGATCTCCAGCGCGGTGTGGCGATCGAGCTCCTGTTGCAGCATGTGGATTTCGGCTTCTTTCTCGCGCGTGCGTTCGGCCTGATTGGACATCGCCTGCTCGCGGGAGCGGGTTGCCCATGCGTGTGCGGTGGTGGCAAACAGCGCCAGTAGCGCCAGCACCAAAGCAATCACCTGCCATGGGCCCTGCACACCCAGTTGATTGATCACCAAAGCAAGCGATGCGCCAGCGGCGGCCCCTAACGCCAGCCAGCGTGCACTCAACAGATTAAGTCCATCGGGTTTTACGGAATTCACAAGGCCGCACTCTGGAAGTCGAAATCAAGGGCTTGCTCTGGGCGTTGTACCAGATTGCCCTGAATGAAGTCGATGCCAGCCACCCAAAGCGCTGCTGCCGCCTGCGGATCTTCCACCGCCTGTCCAATCACTTGCAGGCCCAGCCGATGCGCCCGTTCGATGGCGGTGCGCATTTCATCCTGTAGTGCCGGTGGCAACGGTTGCCGGGCAAACTCGGACGATAGGCGCAAATAGCCCAGCGGCAGCATTTGTAGCAGCTGGTTGCCATCTTCGGTGCTGCGGAACTGGCTGAGGCAGAATTGCACACCCACCGGGACCAGTTGCTCGCAAAATTGTTGTAACAGCACGGTATGTACGACCGCGTCTTCTTGACGGATATCAATGACCAGTGAGGGGCCATCCACCCCGGCACGCTCGAGTGCTTGCTGCAACCAGCCGGCAAAGCCATCCTGGCCCAGCGTGCGCGGTGTTTGCGAGACAAACAAACGGACTGGCCGGCTTTCTGCGCGACGTTGTTGCAACAAGGCCAGTGCCCGCTCCATCACCCAGCGATCCAGTTGTGCCAGCAATCCTGCCGCTTGTGCTGCCGCCAAAAAATCCCCCGCCTTGCGCACGCTGCCATCGGCACCGTGCATGCGCACCAGCACCTGGAATTGTGCCTCGTCGCCACCGGCCACCGCGACCACTGGCTGAAATGCCAAATACAAGCCTTCACCGTTAGGGGCGAGCGCGGCACGCAGCTCGTCGATCAGGTTGTCGGAGGCGGTCAATTCTGGCGGCACGAAACCGGCAACACCGGCGGGCAGGGCATGGGCTTCGCGGGTGGCATCCTCGGTTGCGGCCAGCACGGCACCGGTATCGGCAAACGCATGCTCGAAACTGGCATACCCGATTGTGCAGCGCAGCCGCATCGGTTCGCCATCCACCAGGAAGTCGTGATACCCGATGCCATCACGCAGGCGGCGTGCGAAACCTTCCAGTGCGCCGCGTCCCAAATCGCGCACCACCACTAAAAATGCATTGTCACTGAGGCGAGCGGCAATCGCATGGTGTTCGAGCAAACTGCCCAAATGGGTGCCGACGGCGTTGAACAAGCCATCCAGTGCGGCATAGCCGTAGCGGTTGCGCAGGGCGCTGGGGTTGCCCAGCTCCAGTAGTAGCGCGCCTCCCCCGGGGCTGCGATGGCCAAGTTGGGTGGCCAGTACCTGCATCAGCGCATGTCGGGTGTGGAGGCCCGTCACCGGGTGGCGATCGGGCATGCTGTGCGTTTGCAGACTTTCGTTGAGCGCGCGTGCACGGCGGATGCGGTTTTGCACCGCCGCAATCAAGTGGCGCGGCCGCACCGGCTTGAGAATGAAATCATCGCCCCCCTTGTCGAGCACTTCCAGCTCGCGCTCGGGATCTTGATCGCCGGTCAGGAACACAACCGGAGTGTGCGAAAACTGCGTGTGCTCGCGAATTTGCGTGGTCAGCGTGGTGCCACTGGTGCCGGGCATATGCAAATCCATCAGCACCAGATCGGGGACGAAGCGCTCCAGTGCTTCCATCATGCGCTCGGGAATGGCGACCACCTCCGCCTGCATCCCGGCACCGCGCAAAATGGCTTCGGCAAACATCGCTTGGCTGCGGTCATCCTCGACAATCAGGACGCGATAAGGGTTGCTGTCCGCCACGGCGGCAGGAAGTACGCTGCTCATAGTCCAATCTCCCCCTGGTTCGCCACGGTTGCGTATTCAGGTCTTGCAGTTGCAATCGCAGGTGCAAGCACCAACTTTGCGGCATTGGCGATAGCAGTCCAAGTGTGTCCGGGTGTGTCCATCCAGTGATTTTGACGCAAAAAGCCGTGCGAGTCGGCCTTTGTCAGCAATAAATCGGCCATCAAGATGGCAATGTCGACATCGCGTACCAGTAGCTGTGCCGTGCGCCGGTTGCAAATTCGCTTCCCTGTGCACTTGGCAGCTGGCGAGACCGTGCTTGACGGCGGGATTGCAACAGTGCGATATCGGCGTCATGTCTGTTCTGCGCCGCAAGCCCAGTGTAATGCCCAGTGCCCTGCCAAGCCCCAAGCGCAGCATGGTGGGCAGTGGCCACCCGAAGTTGGCCCAGCTATTGCTGGTGCTGCTGGCCTTGGGGTTGGGTGGGTGGGGCGCATGGCGCAGTTTTGCGCCGCAGCCCAGTAATGCGCGTGAACAACTGGTGGCACAGGCCACGCAAATTGCCAATTTGCAGCAGCAGGTCGCCAATCTGAGGCGGTCCGATCAAATCAGCCGGCAGGCGAATACCGACTTGCAGGGTACCTTGGCCGAGCGTGATGAAGAAGTGGCCGGTCTGCGCGCCGACGTTGCGTTTTACGAACGCCTGGTGGGCCCTACCGGGCAGCGCCGTGGCCTGGCCGCACAAGAGTTGAAGCTGGAACCGCAGGCCGACCCGCAGCTTTGGCATTTCGTCGCCACCCTGACCCAAACCCTGAACCGTGGTGAGATCAATGCAGGCAGCCTGCGGTTGGCGTTGGAGGTGACCGATGGCCAGCAGATGCGGCGCCTGGACTGGAATGTGCTGCGCCAGCAAGCCAATGCGCCCGGGATCGAGTATTCGTTCAAGTATTTCCAGCAGGTCAGCGGCGATATCGTGCTGCCGCGCGGGGTCAAGCCGGTGCGGGTGATCGCACGTTTGCAGCCGCAAGACGGTGAGTTAGTGGAAAATTCGTTCAGCTGGAGCAGCGTGGTGCCGTCGGCAGCCCCGGCAGTGGCATCCAGATTGCCCGACAAAGGTTGATTCACGCGGGGTCGCGCCCCATCCTTGGCGGATGGATATCGTCGTACTCGAACACGCCACGCCACCCCTGCCATCGGCGCCTCTGCAATTCACCCCCGCTGCCGCTGCCAAAGTGCGCGAGCTGGTGGCCGAAGAAGGCAATGCCGCGCTCAAGCTGCGCGCGTATATCCAAGGCGGCGGCTGTTCCGGGTTTCAGTACGGATTCGAGTTCGATGAAGGCCAGAACGAGGACGACATCGCCATCGTCACCGACGGCGCAACCTTGTTGGTCGATCCGCTCAGCCTGCAATACCTGATCGGCGCCCAAGTCGATTACAGCGAATCCTTGGCTGGCGCGCAGTTCGTGATTCGCAACCCCAATGCCAAAACCACTTGCGGCTGCGGCAGCAGCTTTACGGTGTAAGCGTGACTCCGTTTGCCTTTGTCGATGGTGCACTGGATCGTGCCGACCACCTGCGGGATGACCCCGCCGCACTGGCGGAGGCGTGGCCGCAGGCCGGCATCATCGCGCTGGATGCCAGCGGGTGCGCGTTGCTGGATGCCGACGGCGCATTGCGCCAGTTTTCCGGCGCTGAACTGCCGGCTGGCCCCGACGAACACATTTTTCTGGGTCTGCGCGACGGCCGTGCGTGGTTTGCAGCCGATGCCGCCCACGTGCCAGCAGCGCGCACCGACAGTCTGGATCTGCGCCGCGCCGCTGCGGCGTGGCCGGCGTGGCAGGCCACGTTGTTTGCGCAGGCGCGTGCGCTGCAACACTGGCACCAGCGCTATCGCTATTGCCCCGCGTGTGGCGGCACATTGCAGTTTGTGCGCGCCGGCTGGTTGGCACGTTGCGCCGGCTGCGCCAGCGAGCACTACCCGCGCACCGATCAAGCCATCATCGCCGCGATTACCGATGGCACGCGCCTGTTGCTGGGCCGGCAAGCCAACTGGCCGGCGCGGCGCTGGTCGGTGGTGGCCGGCTTTGTCGAGCCCGGCGAAACCCTGGAGCAAACCATCGCCCGCGAAGTGATGGAAGAAACCGGCGTGCGCGTGCACACCCAAACCGCACGCTATTTGGCCTCACAACCGTGGCCGTTCCCCGGTGCGCTGATGCTCGGCTTCATCGCTCACGCCGAACCCGATGCGCCACATGCCAGCGAAGAACTGGAAGACGCCCGCTGGTTTTCCGCCGACGAGGTGCGCGCCGGCTTGGCGCGTGACTGGCGCGAGGCCGATGGCGATGGCGAGGCGGAAGGCATCGTACTGTCTTCCCCCATCTCGATTGCGCGGTATGTGATCCAGATGTGGTTGGACGAGCATCAATCAGCCCGGAACGGGCAATGAATCTTGCGATGGGTGCCATGGTGTTCGGCGTCATTGCTGCATAACGGACAGGCTTGGCATGCAGACCGTCTTGCTGGTGGGTGGGCGCGGCTTTATCGGCGGCTTCATCAAGGCGGCATTGCGCAAACGCGGGTTTCGCGTGCGCGTGTTGGCCAGGTCGCAAGGGCGACAGTTGCTAGATGACGAAGTGGCGGGCGATCTGCTGCGGATGCGGCAGGCCCGGGATTGGACGCAGGCGCTGCAAGGCGTGTCGGTGGTGGTCAACGCAGCCGGCATCCTGCGTGAAGAGGGGCTGCAGAATTTTGAAGATGTCCATGTGCGCGCACCGCTGGCATTGGCACAGGCATGTGCGGCTCGCGGCATTCGCTTTGTGCAAATCTCCGCGCTGGGGCATCCCGCTGATGGTGGATTCATCGAGAGCAAACACCGGTTCGATGCGCTGCTACTCGCGCTGCCGGTGGATGCGGTGGTGCTGCGGCCGTCGGTGGTGTATTCGCTGCGCGGCTCCTATGGCGGTACGTCGTTGCTGCGGGCGATGGCGGCATTCCCGTGGCGGCAATTGCTGCCCGGCGATGGGCATTGGGTGTTCCAGCCCATTTGCGCGGAGGACTTGGCAGACGTGGCTGCCGCGGCCTGCATGCAGGGTGAGCGCGGCATTTACCAGCTGGGTTGCGCGCAGCCCATTGCATTGCATCGATACCAATCCCGTTGGCGACGTTGGCTGCACATCGCAGGGGAGAAATCGTGGCGCGTGCCGTTGCCACTGGTGAAGCTGCAAGTCTGGATCGGGCAACTGCTGGGGCGTGGCCCGGTCAACCGCACTATTTGGGCGATGCTGGTGCGCGGTAACGTACTCGACGAAGGCGAGCAGCAGCGCGCACGCGCGGCATTTGGCGTACCCGTTCGCGATGTGGACGACGTACTGTCGGCAGCCCCCAGCCAGATGCAAGACCGGTGGGCGGCGCAACTGTACTTTCTGGCGCCTTGGTTGCAGTGGAGCGTGGTGGCGCTATGGCTGTGGTCCGGAGTGGTGGGCTTGACGACGCCGGCACGGGACATTGATGCCGTGGCGCAAGGCAGCCTGCTTGCACACGCGCATCCGGTGGCATTGGCGCGTGCTGCAGCGGTGTTGGATCTGGCTTTGGGGTTTGCACTGGCCGTGCATCCACGGCCGCGGCCTGTGGTGGTGTTGATGTGGATCAGCGTGGCGGCTTATTTGCTGGGGTTTGGCCTTGGGTTGCCTGCATTGTTTTTCGACCCGTTGGGCGGACTGGTGAAAAATATCGCCTTGCTGCCGATGTTGGCCGTGCTGTGGGTGTTGGTGGATCGGCGCTGAAATGGATTACCTGACCCTGAAGTGGATGCACATCCTGTCGTCCACCGCGTTGATGGGCACCGGGCTTGGCATCGCGTTCTTCATGTGGATGGCGCACCTCAGCTGCGATGCACGCAATATTGCGGCCACGGCGCGGATGGTGGTGATCGCTGATGCCGTATTCACCGCGCCCGCGGTGGTGGTGCAGTTTGTCACCGGCCTATGGCTGGCAAAGCTGTTGCATCTGCCGTTGGGTACGTTCTGGATCAAGACTGCGTTGATTCTGTTTGTGGTCAGCGGGGCCTGCTGGTTGCCGGTGGTGTGGTTGCAAATCAAGGCTCGTGATCTGGCACGGCAAGCCGTCATCGCAGGTGCGCCGCTATCGCCTGTTTACAGGCGGGTGATGCGTTGGTGGTTCTGGCTGGGCTGGCCGGCGTTCATCAGTGTGATCGCCATCTTTTGGTTGATGGTGCACAAGCCGTTGGGCGTCTAGCCTGGCGCAAGCAAGTTGAACGGGGACCACGGCAAATTACGCAGCACGCCATACCCCAGCAGCAGCCATAACCATAATCCGGGTCGAGCAAGCTGGCGCATGAGGGGTGTGCTCCATGCCGGGCGCCAACCTGCGGCATTGAGCGACATCAGGCCCAACAGGGGCAAGCTCACAACCAGCAGCGGGTTCATTGCCAGCGCGAGCCACACATCACCGTGCAGCAGGGCGTACAGGCAGCGTGTGCTGCCGCAGCCGGGACAATAGAGGCCGGTCAATGCATGCAACGGGCATGGCGGCAAAGCACTGTTGCCAACAAACGGGTCCAGCCGCGAAAGCACCCATGCAGTACCCGCCGCCCCCAGCGCAAGCAGGGCGGTTGGCATCACGCGCAGCCATTTGCGCGGCGTATCAACTGCACCGGGGATGGGCATGGATCAGTGTGCGCCGCTGATTGCGCCAAGCATGGCCAGGCCACCGAAGAACATGAACCAGATCAAAATCAGCACGGGTCCGCTCAAGGCCGACCAGATGGCCCAGGTCTTGGCTTTGCGTGAAGCCTCCCACGCGCCGGCGATATCGCCAGCGGCACGCAGGCCATCCACCTTCGAAGCGAACACGATCGACACAATGCCAAGCGGCAAGCAGCAAAAAAGCGTGGTCAAAATTGCCCAGACAAGGTTGTTGGGCACAACGGGGCTGTTGGTATTCACTCGAAAGTCCTTGTAGTGATGGAAGCTGCGGGAAAACGTGCATTGCAACTGTTGGCTGCAATCAGCGGTGAAGCGATCATGGCAATCAGCCAGCACAGCGGCCCGGTGAACAGGCCAATGATGACAAAGCTCAGCAGGATATTGATAAACAGCACACACCAATACCCGAACATGATCAGCAAGCCGGTCACCACATTGCCGGCATACAGATGGCCAATGCCAAAAATCTGGAACAAGCCGGGAAGGACTTCCAACAAGGCCGCCGTACCACCCGATTTTTGCGGGTAGTAGTAGTGATGCACCTGCTGCACAGGCGGCGGAGTGGTGTTCATGCGATCCCCTGAAAAAGAATGATGCGTCTGCTGTGCGCAAGCATCACCTGTCTGCGGCAAGGGTAATCAATGTCGTGCCGGTTGACAAAGGGGCGGTTGCGGCTTTCCTTGGTGATTTATTGCGCAGGAATGTTGCGAAATAGCATTGTCGTCGCACTTACGCTGCATCCCCACGCAGCGCACGCACCTTCGCTTCCAGTAATTCCGCGCTGGCCGTGCTGCCTGTCACCGGCTCACCTGCCAAGACTTCGATCGGTGCGCGCAAGCGGCGCGGCACACGCATGCGGCGCAGGCGCGAATCCTGTTTGCTCCACATGCTGCCCCACATGTTTTTCAGCGCCATCGGCACCACCGGCACGTCCTGCCCGCGCAAGGCTGCACGCGCCAGGATCTTTTCAACGCCGGATTTGAAGGGTGCAATCTGGCCATCGCGGGTCAGTGCGCCTTCCGGAAAAATGCACACCAATTCGCCTTCGGCGAGCGCCGCATCCACTGCGTCGAAGGCCTGCTGCATCACTTGCGGGTCTTCGCGCGCACCGGCAATCGGGATGGCTTTGGCGGTCTTGAAGATCCAACGCATCACCGGCACGTTGAAGATCTTGTAATACATCACGAAGCGCGCTGGGCGCGGCGCGCAGGCCGACAGGATCAGCGCATCCATGTAGCTCACGTGGTTGCACACCAGCAGCGCCGCGCCGTCATCGGGGATATGTTTTTCGATGCCGTGCAATTTCAGCCGGTACAACGTGCGCACCATCACCCAGCTCATGAAGCGCATGAAAAACTCGGGCACGATGCTGAAAATCCACAACGCCACCAGCGTGTTGGCAATCGCCAGCGCGAGGAACAATTGCGGGATGCTCCAGCCCAGATAGCGCTGCACCGCGATGCCGATCAGCGCCGCCAGCACGATGAACATCGCGTTCTGGATGTTCATCCCGGCAATCACCTGCGCCAGTTCGTGTTTCGGCGTGCGGCTCTGGATCAGTGCAAACAACGGCACCACGAAGAAGCCGGTGAACAGGCCCACGCCCACCAAGTCGAACATGATGCGCCAGCTGCCCGGCGCATCCGCAAATTGCAGCACCGAAAGCCCGGCCGCCAACGCCTGCCCCGGCCGTGCGAAATACAGATCCAGCAAAAATGCGCTGATGCCGAACGCGCCCAGCGGCACCAGCCCGATTTCCACCGTGCGCCCGGACAGCTTTTCGCACGACATCGAGCCCACCCCGGCGCCCACCGAAAACAGCGCCAGTGCGAAGATGTACAGGTTCTGCGTGCCGCCCAAATTGGTTTGCGCATACACCGGCAATTGCGCGGTCAACACCGTGCCCACGAACCAGAACCAACTGACCCCCAGCACCGCGTTGCGCACCGCCAGCCGTTGCCGGGTCAGTGCCCAGATCCGCCGCGACGCCCGCACGATGTTCCAGTCCACGTTCAAGGACGGATCGCCGGCATCCACCTTGGGGATTTGCCGCGCCACCGTGTTGCCGGCCACCGCCATCGCAATCACGCACACTGCCGCCACCTGCGGGCCGTGGCTGCCGGCGACTTGAAAAATCAACCCGCCGCAGATCATGCCAAGCAGGATCGCCAGCGAGGTGCCCATCTCCACCAAGCCATTGCCGCCGGTCAATTCCTCCGGCTTGAGTACCGACGGCAGGATGGAATATTTCACTGGCCCGAACAAGGTGGACTGCAGGCCGGTGCAGAACAGCGCGACCAGCAACACCACCATGTTCTGCAGCAGGAAGCCCACCGCCGCCAGCGACATGATGGCGATCTCCATCGAGGTGGTGATGACGATGAGTTTCTGTTTCTCCATCCGCGCGGCGATCTGTCCGGCGCTGGCCGAAAACAGGAAGAACGGCAGGATGAAAATCGCCGGTGCCAGGTTCGCATACAGCCCCATGTCGCGGCTGCTCACCGCCATGTATGCCAGCAGCCCGATGATGGCCTGCCGGTACACGTTGTCATTGAACGCGCCCAGCGCCTGCACCGTGAAGTAAGGCAGGAAGCGGCGCTGCGTGAGCAGGTTGAACTGGCTATGGCCGGACATGCACATCCCCATGTGTGGATGCGCCGAGAATAACGGATGCGGGTGGCGGTTCGCGTTCTTCGCTTATCCTGCAAGCAGGAGGAACCCATGCCGCTGAGTCTCAATGAAATCCGCGAGCGCGCGCGCGCGTTTGCCAAGGAGTGGGCCGGGGAAACCAGCGAGCGCGCCGAGGCGCAGAGCTTCTGGAACGAATTTTTCAACGTGTTTGGCGTGAAACGCCGCAGCGTGGCGATCTACGAGCAGAAGGCAAAGCGTTTTTCCGGCAGCCAGCATGGCCGCATTGACGTGTTCTGGCCCAGGGTCATGCTGGCCGAGCACAAGAGTGCAGGCGTCGATCTGGATGCCGCATACGAACAAGCGACCGACTATTTCGCCGGCCTGACCGAAAACGAACGGCCCCAATACATTCTCGTTTCCGATTTCCGCAGCTTCCGCCTGTACGACCTCGAAGGCGACACGATGCCGGTGGCATTTGCGCTGGCCGAGCTGCACAAGCAGATCGGGCGCTTCGGCTTCATCAGCGGCTACCAGACCCGCAGCTACAAGGAAGAAGACCCCGTCAACGTGCAGGCCGCCGAGCGCATGGGCCGGCTGCACGATGCGCTGAAGGCCGCCGGCTACGACGGCCACGCGCTGGAACTGCTGCTGGTGCGGCTGCTGTTCTGCCTGTTCGCCGACGACACCGGCATCTTCCCGCGGCAGAGCTTCCACGAGCTCATTGCCCAGCGCACCAGCGAGGACGGCGCCGACCTCGGGCTGTGGGTGGGGCGCATCTTCCAGGTGCTCAACACGCCGCCGGAGAAGCGCCAAACCACGCTGGACGAGCAGCTGGCGGAGCTGCCCTACGTCAACGGCCGGCTGTTCGAGGAGGTGCTTCCGCTGGCGGACTTCAACGCGCAGATGCGCGGCCTGCTGCTGGACGCCAGCACGCTGGACTGGAGCCGCATCAGCCCGGCCATCTTCGGCTCCATGTTCCAGTCGGTGATGGACGCCAAGGCCCGCCGCAACCTGGGCGCGCACTACACCAGCGAAAAGAACATCCTGAAACTCATCGGCCCGCTGTTCCTGGACGGCCTGAAGGCCGAACTGGACAAGGCCGGCAACGACACACGCAAGCTGGCGCAGCTGCACCGCAAGCTGGCCACGCTGACCTTCCTCGACCCGGCCTGCGGCTGCGGCAACTTCCTGGTGATCGCCTACCGCGAGCTGCGCGCGCTGGAGCTGGAAGTGCTGACGCGGCAGTTCGCCACCCAGCAGTCGGTGCTGGCGCACGTGCAGGACCATGTGCTGGTGGACGTGGACCAGTTCCACGGCATCGAGATCGAGGAGTTCCCCGCGCAGATCGCGCAGGTGGCCATGTGGCTGATGGACCACCAGATGAACCTGCGCGTGTCCGAGCAGTTCGGCGA
>NZ_CALMPC010000055.1:0-38267 GCF_937872235.1 uncultured Thermomonas sp. | reverse complement strand
GCGGTGGCCGATGGCGTGCCGCCTGGCTGGGGCGAGCCGATCTACGGCAAGTTGGACGGTGAGCTGGCAGCGGCGATGATGTCGATCAACGCGGTCAAGGGCGTGGAGATCGGCGATGGTTTTGCTTCGGTGGCGCAATTGGGCAGCGTGCACCGCGATGTGATGACGCCGGATGGCTTCCTGAGCAACCATGCCGGCGGCATCCTCGGCGGTATTTCCACCGGGCAACAGATTTCGGTATCGGTGGCCTTCAAACCCACGTCCAGCTTGCGGCTGCCGGTGCAAGGGCTGGACGTGGACGGCAACGTGGTGGATGTGGTCACCACCGGCCGCCACGACCCCTGCGTCGGCATCCGCGCAACCCCTATTTGCGAGGCGATGCTGGCGCTGGTGCTGATGGATCAAGCGTTGCGTCATCGTGCGCAGTGTGGCGACGTGGGTGAGATGTCCCCGCGCATTGCCGGCAACATCAACATTACCGGCGCGAAACGATAGCGGCGCGCCGCCGGCTTAGCCCCCCACGGGCAGCGACGCGCCGCAGGCAATACCGCACACGAGCTTGGTTTCCTTCTGTCGGCGCAGGCTGCGCCGCATTCAAAATTTCAAAGGCAAATAGTCATGAGCAACAAGTACAAGGTCGCGGTGGTGGGTGCCACTGGCGCCGTGGGTGAGGTCATGTTGTCGATCCTGGCCGAACGCAAGTTCCCGATCAGCGAATTGGTGGCATTGGCCAGCGAACGTTCTGCCGGCAGCCATATCGATTTTGGTGATGACGAGGTACTGGTGCAGGACTTGGCCAACTTCGACCCGTCCAGTGTCGATATCGCACTGTTCTCGGCTGGTGGCGCGACCAGCAAGGAATACGCACCGAAATTCGCCGCAGCCGGCGCGGTGGTGATCGACAATTCTTCCACCTTCCGCTACGACGATGATGTGCCGCTGGTGGTGAGTGAAGTCAATCCTGACGCAGCAAAAAACCGCCCGCGCGGCATTATTGCCAATCCCAATTGCTCCACTATGCAACTGATGCCGGTGCTGGCACCGATCCATCGCGAATACGGCATCGAGCGCGTCAATGTGGCGACCTATCAGTCGGTGTCCGGCGGCGGCCGCAGCGCGATGGAAGAGTTGGGCAGGCAAACCGCCGAGCTCCTCAGTTTTCAGGACATCGAACCGAAAAAGTTTCCGGTGCAGATCGCCTTCAATCTGATTCCGCATATCGACGAATTCCAGCCCAATGGCTACACCAAGGAAGAAATGAAGCTGGTATGGGAAACCCAGAAAATCCTGGGGGACAGCACGATCCAGGTGAACCCCACCGCGGTGCGCGTGCCGGTGTTCTTCGGGCATTCCGAAGCGGTCAATATCGAAACCAAGCACAAAATCACGGTCGAGCAGGCGCGTGCGCTGCTGGACAAGGCGGCAGGGGTGGAAGTGGTGGATGAGCACAAGGCCGGCGGCTACCCAACCCCCGTCACCCATGCCTCCGGCAAGGATCCGGTGTTTGTGGGCCGCATCCGTGAGGATTTTTCGCACCCGCGCGGGCTCAATTTGTGGGTGGTGGCCGACAACATACGCAAGGGTGCGGCGCTCAATGCGGTGCAGATTGCCGAACTATTAGTGGCAGAAGGCTTGCCGCCGAAGGCCACTGGGGGCTAGAGTCGCAACGCCTACTAGCGGGGATGGAGAGCGTGTGAATCGAGCATTGCGCACAGCGGTGATGACCGCGTTGTTACTGGCGGCGGGAAATAGCTGGGCACTTGGGCTGGGCCAAATTCAGGTCAAGAGCAAGCGTAATCAACCGTTAGTAGCAGAAATTCCCATCATCTCCACCACCCCAGGCGAGCTGGCTGCGCTGCAAGCACGGCTGGCCTCTCCGGAGACGTTTCGCCGTATCGGGCTGTCGCCTCCCAGCGGGGCGGCTGCAGATTTGCAGTTCAGCTTAGGCAGCGATAGCAAGGGGCGCCCGGTGATTCGCGTCACCACGCTCAAGCCGGTGGATCAAGGCGCGCTCAATTTCCTGGTTGAAGTCGATTGGGGCACCGGCCGGCTGGTGCGCGAATATTCGGCTTTGGTAGATACCCCCGACACCGCTGCTGCCGGAGTGCAGCCGTCAGTGCAGTTGCCGCAGGCCCCGGCGGCGAATTTGGTGCAACGCCCGCAACCTGCGTTGCCGGCCCCGCTTGCCCCAGCGGCGGCCCCTGCGCCAGTTGCTGCTGCAACCCAGGCAAGCACGGCACCCGCCCAACCTGTTCCTGCTGCGTCCCCGCCAGAGCCCTTGCCTGCGCCAACCGCAAACATCGCACCAGTTCCAGCATCGATACCTGTACCGCCAACACCGGTGCCTCCACCAGCAGCACCAGTGGCAGCAGCCAGTGCGCCGACAGAGGCGCAGTATGGCCCGGTCAAGCGCGGTGAAACCCTGTCGAAAATTGTTGGTGCGGTTGGTTTGCGATCTGCATTTAGCCTTGACCAGTCGATGTTGGCGCTGTTGCGCGCAAACCCAGAGGCATTCCTGGGTGATGACGTGAATCGCCTGCGCAGCGGGGCGATTTTGCGTGTCCCCGGGCATGACGATGTCGCCAAGATCGATGCCGACGAGGCCACTCAGGTGGTACGCCAGCAGATGCAGCAGTGGCAGCAGGCACGTCATGCGGTGCGGCTGTCAGAGGAGACCGTTGCCACGCAGGCGGAGCCCACCCGTAAGCCTGCTGATAGTGCCGCTACAGCAGATGCCACCGAACCCAAGCAAGCGCCGGCGCACACGTCTGTTACCAAGAACGTTGCAACCGTCTCGCGCAAACCCGCTGCGTCCAGCAAACCCGCAACGGCGGCCAATCCACCTGCGCCAGAACACGCGCAGGCCAAACTACAGCGTCGAAACGAAGCGCGGTTGCAAATCGTGCCACCCACGGGGCCGGGCAAGGCCACAGGTATGAAGTCCGGCACCGACGCCGGCGGGAAGGGCAGCATGTTGCAACAAGAATTGCGTCAGCGTGACGAAGATATCGCCGCAAAAACGGCCGAAATTGGCGAGTTGAAAGAGCGCGTGGCTTCGCTCGAAAAACTCAAGGACGAGCAGCAAAAGCTCATCGCGCTGAAAGACACGGAATTGGCCACTGCACAGGCGCACCTGGCACAAGCCAACCAGGCACAAGCCCAAGCACAAGCGCAGGCACAAGCGCAGGCACAAACACCGGCCAAGCCGCAAACCGCAGCGCCAGTAGCCGCAACCACCACGAGCCAACAACCCGCGCCTGCACCTGATGCGCCCAAGCACAAGGCAATGCCCTATGTCTGGGGCGGGGTCGGTTTTGCTGCACTGGCGCTGTTGGCTTGGCTATTGGCAGGCCGCCGCAAGCCTGCTGCCACTCCGGTGCGCCGCAGTGTGTTTGACAGCGAAGCGCTGGCGGCCAGCATGGTGGCAATGACGACACCTGAGGACACGGCGGAGACTGCGGCAGAGCCCATCTTCAAGCCGATCGCCGGCGACGCTGTGCAAGCGGCTGAAGTTGGGAGTACAGCGCCGCCGCCGGCACGCACCGACACACCCGCGTGGCATTCGGGCTGGGTCAAGGCCGAGCCCGAGCCGGAGCCTGCCGCACCTGCAGCGGACGCTCAAGCCGCTGTGCAATCCAATCCGGTCGCTGCGCCAGCCGCAGCGACAACTGAAGCAGCGCCAGCACATGCCAGCATCGAGCAGCGCTTCAAGCTAGTGGACGCGTTCCTCGATATGGGCGATAAAACTTCGGCGCAGCAGATCCTAGCCGAGTTGTTGAACGACGAGGATGATGCTGCCAGCGAGAAAGCGGGCCGCATGCTGAGCAAGTTGATGGGCTGAGGGTTGCCACAAACGCAATGCGCCTTGCTCTTGGTATCGAATACGACGGCAGCGGCTTTTCTGGCTGGCAGCGGCTGACTGCTGCCGGCACCCTGGTGCCCGATGGCAGCCTGCAAACAGCGCTGGAGATCGCGCTGTCGCGGGTCGCTGGTGCGCCGATTGATACCGTGTGCGCAGGCCGCACCGATGCAGGTGTGCACGGGCAATGCCAAGTGGTGCATTTTGATACCGAAGCGTTGCGGGATAGTCGTGGCTGGGTTTTGGGCGCTACCACCAACCTGCCACCGACGATGGCGGTGCGTTGGTGTGTACCGGTGGCCGACGATTTCAGCGCGCGTTTTTCGGCGTGCGCGCGCAGTTATCGCTATCGCATTCTCAACCGGGCGGTGCGGCCCGGCTTGCAGCGCCAGTATTTGAGCTGGGAACGCATGCCGCTGGATGCAGCAGCCATGCATGCGGCGGCGCAGGCATTGCTGGGTGAACAGGATTTTTCCGCGTTCCGTAGCGCGCAATGCCAAGCCAGTCATGCACGCCGCAATGTGCACACCATCCAGGTGCAGCGTAGTGGTGATGAAGTGGTGGTGGACGTGCAAGCCAACGCGTTCTTGCACCACATGGTGCGCAATTTCGTGGGATCACTGTTGGTAGTTGGGCGCGGCGAGCGTGCGCCGGAGTGGATCGCACAATTGTTGGCGGGCCGCAATCGCACCGTGGCCGGTCCCACCGCGCCATCCGCGGGGCTGTTGTTTCTTGGGCCGAAATACCCCGTCGAATGCCGGCTGCCAGCCGAGGTTACGCTGTGACAGATAGGGCGACGCGCATCAAGTTATGCGGCATGACGCGTAGCGAGGATGTGCAGTTGGCGGTGGCTTTGCAGGTGGATTTCATTGGCCTGATTTTTGCCACACGCAGTCCACGCAAGCTGGCGCTGACGCAGGCTGCCGACCTGCGTGTATTGGTGCCGCCAAGTACGCGGGTGGTGGCCTTGTTGATGAACAACGCACGCCACGATATCGACGCCATAATCGCCCGCACGCAACCGGATTTGCTGCAATTCCATGGCGACGAGGAGGCGGAGTTTTGCGCCAGCTTCGGGCTGCCGTATTTCAAGGCAATCGCGATGGGCGATACGGCCGATCCGCTGCCCGCCATGGCGGCGTTTCCCGGTGCGTCAGGCTTTGTGCTGGATGGTCATGGTGCAGGCGAGCAGGGCGGTAGTGGCAAGCGCTTTGACTGGTCAAGGTTGCCACGTGATCAACAGACCCCCATTTTGTTGGCGGGGGGTCTGAACGCCTGCAATGTGGCGCAGGCATTGCGCACGGCGCAGCCGTGGGGGGTGGATATTGCCAGTGGTATTGAAGTCGCGCCGGGGCAAAAGGATGCTGCCGCGATGCGCCGGTTTGTGGCGGCAGTGCGCGCCGAGGATGCCGCACATCAGGCGGCGATCGGTTAGGCTATACACACTCATGAATTCATCGTTTCGACCTGCTGCCCCGTTTGGACGCTCTTTGCGGCGTTGGCGGCGCGTGCCTGCGGCAGCAGTGAGATAAGTCCACCAGTTTCCTGTTGCCAACGGAACCGGCTTTCGACTTCCAGCATTATTCGCGCAGGCGACATTCGCCACAGGCGCACAGGTATTTCCGGAGACTTTCGCGTGACTACGCCCCATCCAACCGCCGATGCCAGCGCGGCCATCGACTTTCATGCCTACCCCGATGCCAATGGGCATTTTGGTCGCCATGGCGGCCGTTTTGTCGCGGAAACCTTGATTGGCCCGCTGCAAGAGCTGGCTGCCGCGTATGACGCCGCGCGGGTAGATCCCAGCTTCATCGCCGCGTTTTACAAAGATCTTACCCATTACGTTGGCCGGCCCAGCCCGATCTACCACGCCGAGCGGCTCAGCCGTGAAGTCGGCGGTGCGCGCATCTTGTTCAAGCGCGAAGACCTGAACCACACCGGCGCACACAAGATCAACAACACCATCGGCCAAGCGCTGTTGGCATCGCGCATGGGCAAGACCCGGATCATCGCCGAGACCGGCGCCGGCCAGCACGGCGTGGCCAGCGCCACCGTGGCCACACGCTTGGGTCTGGAATGCGTGGTCTACATGGGCGCCACCGATATCGAGCGGCAAAAAAGCAATGTCCATCGCATGCAGTTGCTGGGGGCCACCGTGGTGCCGGTCACCAGTGGCAGTGCCACCCTGAAAGACGCGCTGAACGAAGCCATGCGCGATTGGGTGACGAATGTGCAGGACACCTTCTACATCATCGGCACCGTGGCCGGCCCCGACCCGTACCCGCGCATGGTGCGTGATTTCAATTCCGTGGTGGGGCGTGAAGCCCGCCAGCAGATGCTGGCCGAATACGGCCGCCTGCCGGATGCCATCACCGCCTGCGTGGGGGGCGGCAGCAATGCCATCGGCATTTTCCATGCGTTCCTGAATGACCCCATGGTGCGCATCGTGGGGGCGGAAGCGGCGGGTGATGGCATCCAAACCGGCCGCCATGCCGCATCGTTATCCGCGGGTCGGGTGGGGGTATTGCACGGCAACCGTACCTACGTGATTTGCGATGACGATGGCCAGATCACCGAAACCCATTCGATTTCCGCCGGATTGGATTACCCCGGTGTCGGCCCCGAACACGCCTTCCTGAAGGACATGGGGCGCGCCGAGTACGTGGGCGTCACCGATGCCGAGGCGCTGGCCGCCTTCCACCGGCTGACCCGCACCGAAGGCATTCTGCCGGCGCTGGAGTCCAGTCATGCAGTGGCGCAAGCGATCAAACTGGCTGCGGACATGCGAAAAGACGCGATAGTGCTGTGCAACCTGTCTGGCCGTGGCGACAAGGATGTGCACACGATTGCCGCACGCGAAGGCATCGTTCTGTAAAGCGTGCCGGAGATCGCCATTTGGACTGCGCGCCGCTTTCGGCGACAATACGCGGTCAATTTCACCCTTAACAGCAGGAGTCTGGCCATGGCCGACGAGCAAGTACAACAAGCGCAGGATGCCAACCAAGGCGGCACCCAGTTCCCGCCGCAGTTTTTTGATTGCGTCAATGAATACCTGGAACTGACCAACAAACAGTCGCAGCAGTATGGCGACAAGAACATCAGCCTGGCGGCCCTGTTTGCCAGCGCCCGTTTCAATGCCCACGTATTCTTGAATAACGTCAAGCCGATCGCGGCTGCCGAAGAGCGCGCTGCGTTCCTCGACTACATGAGCACCATGTACCGCCGCATGCTCAATGAGCATCTGGATGGCATGGGCGAAGAGCGTGGTATTGATGTCGGTGATTCCGAGTTGGCCGATGAATACAAGGCCGCTGGCGTGCAGATTGGCCGCCTGAAGTCGGCTGGCGAAGTGGCTGCAGCGAACGAATGACCCGTTTGCAACAACGGTTGAGCGGCCTGCGCAACACAGGCCGCAAAGCACTGGTGCCGTTCATTACCGCAGGTGATCCTTCACTTGCGGCGACGGTGCCGGTCATGCACGCACTGGTACAAGCGGGTGCGGACGTGATCGAATTGGGCGTGCCGTTTTCCGACCCCATGGCGGATGGCCCGGTGATCCAGCGCAGCTCCGAGCGTGCGTTGGCTCGCGGGGCCGGGCTGGCGTACGTACTGGATTGCGTATGCGAATTTCGCATCACCAACTCCGCTACACCCGTGGTGCTAATGGGTTACCTGAATCCGGTCGAGATTCGCGGCGCTGCTGCCTTCGCCAAGGACGCAGCGCGTGCAGGTGTGGATGGCATGTTGCTGGTGGACTTGCCGCCCGAGGAAGCCGATGCCTACCGCGCAGCATTTGCGCACAATGGGCTGGCGCTGATTTCGTTAGCCTCACCCACCACACCGCAAGCGCGGTTGGAGCGGCTTTGCCAGCAGGCGGAAGGGTATTTGTATTACGTCAGCTATGCCGGCGTGACGGGCGCAGCGCACTTGGATGTGGTTGAGGCGGCGCGCCATTTGTCGCAGGTACAGGCGATGGCACAAGTGCCGGTATTTGCCGGATTTGGGATTCGTGATGCCGCCAGCGCCGCGGCAATGGCAGCCCACGCCGATGGCGTAGTGGTCGGCAGCGCCTTGGTTTCTGTGATGGAGTCGTGCACGCAGGCCGCTGATGTCGCCAACAGTGCAGCGGCATTCTTGCAGCCGCTGCGTGATGCACTGAACGGCTTGGCTGTTTCGGCCTGAGCTAGACTGCAACATCTTTCGTTTGACGCACCCTTTGGCAATGGCATGGCTATCGGGTACACAACGCAACTGCGGTGATTGAATTCAAATGAGCTGGCTAAAAAAAATCATGCCGGGTGCCGGCATCCGCACCGAGGCAGGCAGTGAGCGCAAACGCAGCGTTCCCGAAGGCTTGTGGGAAAAGTGCGAGCATTGTGGTGCGGCGTTGTATCGCCCCGAACTGGAAGCCAATCTTGAGGTGTGCCCCAAGTGCAGTTTTCATATGCCGATTCGAGCACGCGCCCGCCTTGCGGCACTGTTGGATGACGGCGTTGGGCGTGAAATAGGTGCCAGCTTGGGCCCTACCGATGTGCTCAAGTTCAAGGACCAAAAAAAATACGTCGACCGCATCAAGGCGGCACAAAAATCCACCGGTGAGCGTGATGCGCTGATCGCCATGGAAGGCAAGTTGATGGGGCGTGACCTTGTGGCCGCCTCGTTTGATTTTGCATTCATGGGTGGGTCAATGGGGTCAGTGGTGGGTGAACGTTTTACCCTTGCCGCCGAGCGTGCACTGGTGCTGCGTTGCCCGTTCGTGAATTTTTCCGCCAGTGGCGGCGCGCGCATGCAGGAGAGCTTGTTCTCGCTGATGCAGATGGCCAAGACCTCCGCCGCGCTGGGCCGCCTGCGTGCGGCGGGCCTGCCGTATATCTCGGTGCTCACCCATCCCACCACTGGCGGCGTGTCGGCCAGTTTTGCGATGTTGGGCGATTTGAATTTGGCCGAACCGGGCGCACTGATTGGGTTCGCCGGGCAGCGCGTGATTGAACAAACCGTGCGCGAGAAATTGCCGGAAGGCTTCCAGCGTAGTGAGTTTTTGCTCCAGCACGGCACCGTCGACCAGATCGTGGATCGTCGTGAAATGCGTGCGCGCTTGGCCCACATCCTGGCGATGCTGATGCGTCAGCCGGCACCTGCGGAAAGTACGGAGGTCGCGTGAGCGCACGCAAATATTTTGGTACCGACGGTATCCGCGGCCGTGTCGGCGAAGGCCCGATCTCGGCCGATTTCGTGCTGCGCTTGGGCAATGCCTATGGCCACGCATTGACCGCCGCCGCCCGCGCCGGGCAGGAGTGGCGCAAACCCCTCGTGGTGATCGGCAAGGACACCCGCATTTCCAATTACATGTTCGAAGCTGCGTTGGAAGCGGGCCTGGTGGCCGCCGGTGTGGATGTGCAACTGATGGGGCCCATGCCGACCCCGGCGGTGGCGCATCTGACCCATTCGATGCGCGCCGATGGCGGCATCGTGATTTCTGCGTCACACAACCCGCATCACGATAACGGCATCAAATTTTTCTCAGCACAAGGCGAAAAGCTCGATGATGCCACTGAGTTGGCAATCGAAGCCGCACTCGAAAAACCATTTTCCACCGTGCCTTCGGAGCAGTTAGGCAAGGCGGTACGCACCCGCGACACCATCGGTCGTTACGTGGAGGCATGCAAAAACTCTGTCCCCAAAGGCTTTCATTTGGGTGGCATGCGCATCGTGGTGGACTGCGGCCACGGCGCAACCTACCAATTGGCGCCGCTGGTGCTGCGTGAGCTGGATGCGCGGGTGGATGCAATTGGGGTGGAACCCAATGGCGTGAATATCAATGATGGCGTGGGTTCTACGCATCCCGAAGCACTGGTGGCGCGGGTGCGTGAAACCACCGCTGACCTCGGCATTGCGTTTGATGGTGATGGCGATCGGGTGTTGTTTGTCGATGCTGAAGGTCGTGTGTGCGATGGCGATGATCTGCTATACGTGCTGGCCTGTGATTGGCAAGACAGCGGGCGTTTGCACGGCCCAGTCGTGGGCACCTTGATGACCAATTACGGATTGGAGCAGGCGCTGGCCGCACGTGGGATTGGTTTTGTACGTGCCAAGGTGGGTGACCGCTACGTGCATCAGCAATTGTTGACGCATGAGGGCGTGCTGGGCGGCGAAGCGTCCGGGCATATTTTGTGTTTGGATCGTGCCAGCACCGGCGACGGTATCGTCAGTGCGCTGCAAGTGTTGGAAGTGTTGCAGCGGCGCGGCATCGGCTTGGTGCAAGCACTGCAGGGTCTGCAGCGGGTGCCGCAAAAAACCATCAACGTGCGTTTTGAAGCAGGCCGCAAACCGGCCGAAGCGGACAGTGTCAAAGCCGCGCTGCAAGCTGCACAACGTGCGGTGGAAGGGCGTGGCCGCGCCTTCTTGCGCCCATCCGGAACCGAGCCCGTGGTGCGCGTCACGGTGGAGGCCGACGATGCGGTACTGATGGAAGCCACGTTGACCACGTTGGCAGATGCGGTGCGCGCTGCGGCGATTTAACCTGTCATTCCCGCGCCAGTGGGTGTGGCAATCATCGAAGAGACTTTCCCATGACCTCGCAGATTCCAACCCTCGACATTCGTCGCTTCACCCATCCGGCCAGTCCCGTAGATCGGCAGGCGTTCATCGACGAGCTCGGCGCGGCCTATCGCGAATGGGGCTTTGCCGGCATTCGCAATCACGGCCTCCCGCAGGCGCAGATCGACGCGGCCTACGCCACTTTCAAGGCCTTCTTCGCGCTGCCCGACGATGTGAAAAAGCACTATCACGTTGCCGGTGGTGGTGGTGCGCGTGGCTATACGCCATTTGGCGTGGAAACCGCGAAAGGCTCGAAGTATTTCGATCTCAAGGAGTTCTGGCACATCGGCCGCGAAATCCCGCGTGACTCCAAGTATGCCGCCGACATGCCGGAGAATCTGTGGCCCTCGGAAATCCCCGAATTCAAGCAGGTTGGCTACGGGCTGTATCAATCGTTGGATGCACTGGGCTCGCAAGTGCTGTCGGCGCTGGCGCTGCACATCGGGCTGGCGGAGGACTATTTTGCCGACAAGACCGACAGCGGCAATTCAATTTTGCGCCCCATCCACTACCCGCCAATCACCACCGATGATGTGCCCAATGTCCGCGCCGGCGCGCACGAGGACATCAACCTGATCACCCTGCTGGTGGGTGCCAGCGCGGAAGGCCTGGAAGTGCTGTCGCGCAAGGGCGAGTGGGTGCCGTTCACCGCCGACGCCGACACCATCGTGGTCAACATCGGCGACATGCTGCAACGCCTGACCAATCATGTGTATCCATCCACCACCCACCGCGTGGTCAATCCGCCGGGTGACAAGGCGCGCCAGCCGCGCTATTCCACGCCGTTCTTCCTGCACCCCAACCCCGATTTCCTGATCGACGTTTTGCCGTCGTGCATCAGTGCAGACAACCCCAGCCGCTACCCCGAGCCGATCACCGCACAAGGTTATCTGGAAGAACGCTTGCGCGAGATCAAGCTGAAGTGACTGGAAATTTCGATGCGCTGGTGATCACCTTGTCAAGGTAGGCGTGCGTGAGTCAGATCACGAATAATGAGCCTGAATTGCACATTCCGCGCATCAATTACGTATTGGTTGATCACGAGAATGTGCAGCCAACCGATATCGCGCTACTCGATAGAACAGATGTGCGCTTATATGTATTTGTGGGAGCGCGGCAGGCCAAGCTGCTTTCTGAAATTGCCATTCCAATGCAGGAAATGGGAGAGCGCGCAAAATATGTCAGGGCATCTGCCGTGGGGGCTAACGCGCTGGACTTCCATATTGCCTACTATGTTGGCCGCCTGGTTACCCTGGATCCTGCGGGTTTGTTCTATATCATTTCAAAAGACAAGGGCTATGATCCATTGCTGGCACACTTGCAGGCAGGGGGTGTTCATGCAAAGCGATTGGAGCGCATTGCGGAAATACCATTATTCAAAAAAAAATCTGCTGCGGTAGGGCAAGTGGCAAGCATTGCAAAAGTGCCGGTTCCTGGTGGTAATTCAAGCGCAAAATCGGTGGGGCTGAAGTCCGTAACTGCAGCTTCATCACCGCCACCCAAAACACCTAACGCCTCAAGGCATGTGCGTTTTATAGTAGAGCCAGCCCCTCCGGCTGTAGCTGCCCCTGCCGTGTCGACAAAAAAAACAGCATCAAAGGTTGGACAGGTGCCGGTATCTGAATTGGTGCAAAAGTCGCCAGTTGCTGCGTACCTTGCAGATTCAAAGGCGATGGCACAGCGCTGGATGAAGGTGCGCACGAGCCTAAAGAAAAGCGAGGGGAATCGTCCGTCATCTGTTGCTGCTTTGAAAAAGCACATCAAGGCGCAATTCAGCGGAGATGATGCAGGGCAGGCACAAGTCGAATCGATTGTGGCTGAATTGATTAATTTTGAGCTGGTTGTTGTAGCTGGGAACGGAAAACTTACTTGGAATTCTGATAAGTTTTAGCGCCTTATCAACTCATCCAAAAAAACACCGCGGCCATGCGTTCGTCGGCCAGCACACTGCCGCAGTAGGCGGTGGCGGTGTGGATCAGGGCGGCGCTGTACACCAACAGGCGGTTGAATTTGTGGGGGATGCGCACATCTTCCACAAAGGAGTTGGGCGGCACGAAGCGGGTGCCCAGGGCTTCCACCAGATTGGTATGCGGCCGGGTGACAAGATTGCCGCCCAGCTGGCCATTGGGCATGCGTTGCCGATAAAAGCTGGTGCCGCATTCCTGCGGCGCATCCGGGTTCAAGTACAACACGCCGGCATAGCGGCACAGTGCGAGTGAGTCGGTATGCGGGCGCGGGCCGGCCTCGTGCTTGCCGACCACTTGCACGCAATTGTGGTTGAGGGTCTTGCCGTCCGGTGTCGGTTGTACCCACAGCTTGCGCGTGCCGGTGGCCTGCATGACACGCGCTTCTACCTGGGCAAGTTCTTCGGCATCCAGCGCCGGAATCGCGCGCCGGCCCGGCCAGCTTTCGCCGGTATGCGGGAAGCCCAGCGCCCAATCCTGTTTGCCCAGACAGCGCTCGCGCACGCGATCGGCATTGGGCAGCACATCATCGAACAGCCAGTAGTCGCGGCCTTCGGTGGGCTTGCGGTAAGGCAGCATCCGCAACATTGGCGTGGGTGGAAATTGGGGTCTCATGGGCGCGACTATACGAGCCGATGCGTGTGGGTTGTTAAACTTGGCTGACAAATTGAATGGAGTAGCGCATGCGCCGCAAGATCGTTGCCGGTAACTGGAAGCTGCAGGGCAGCCGTGAATTCGCCGCAGCCTTGGTGGATGCCATCAAGGCAGGCGCGCCTGCCGGCGTTGGCTTGATCGTATTGCCTCCGTATCCGTATCTGGGGGAAGTGCTGGCCCGCTGCGCAGGTGCAGACATCGCAGTGGGGGCGCAGGATGTCAGCGCGCATGCAAAGGGGGCCTACACCGGCGAAGTGGCTGCCGCCATGCTGGCCGATGTGGGCGCACGCTATACCTTGGTGGGGCATTCCGAACGCCGCCAATACCATGCTGAAAACAGCGAATTGGTGGCGCAGAAATTCCGGGCCGCGCAGGCCGCTGGCATTACCCCCATCCTGTGCGTGGGCGAACGCCTGGAGGAGCGCGAAGCTGGGCAGACCGAGGCGGTGATTGCCAGTCAATTGCGCCCGGTACTGGACCTAGTGGGCGTGGCGGCATTTGCCGATGCGGTAGTGGCTTACGAGCCGGTGTGGGCGATTGGCACTGGCCGCACCGCCAGCCCAGAGCAGGCGCAGGCGGTGCATGCCTTCATCCGTAGCCAAGTGGCCGATAGGGATGCTAAAATCGCCGATTCACTGCCGCTGTTGTATGGTGGCAGCGTGAAGCCCGACAACGCGGCCAGCCTGTTTGCGCAGGCCGACGTGGATGGCGGGTTGATTGGCGGCGCTTCCTTGGTCGCCGCAGATTTCCTGGCCATCGCAACTGCGCTGGCCTGACCGACTTCAGAGACAACCCCGATGCTGTTGCAACTTGTCAATATTCTGTATGTGCTGGTGGCCATTGGCATCATTGCTTTTGTGCTGCTGCAACAAGGCTCTGGTGCGCAGGCCGGCTCCGGCTTTGGTGGCGGCGCATCCTCCACCGTGTTCGGTGCGCGCGGCGCGTCGAACTTCCTAAGCAAGTCCACCAAGTGGTTGGCCATCGTGTTCTTTGTCACCAGCATGGGTATGGCGATGTATGCCAGCAAGCAGGCCGTTCGCGGCCCAGCCAAGGTGGACCTGGGCGTGATGGCGCAGCAAGCCGCAACTAAGCCGGCTCCCAGCATCCCCACGGCACCTGCTCAGAGTGCGCCGACGGCTTCCGTTGTCGCACCGCCGGTTGCGCAGACCACGCCTGCAGCGACTACCACGGTAGCGCCTGCTGCGCCGACCGCAGCCCCCAAGGCCGAGCAGCCGGCGGCACCAGCACCGGCTAAATGACGCATTTGGCGACACGCTTTAAACTTGCAGTAACCGGCCAAACGGCCGCAGCATTGCCCAGGTGGCGGAATTGGTAGACGCACTACCTTGAGGTGGTAGCGATTTAGGTCGTAGGGGTTCGAGTCCCCTCTTGGGCACCATTTGAGTTTCCCGCAACATCCCGCAAGACCACTAAACCCCTGATTTTCAGGGGTTTTTTATTGTCTTGGCGCCGATGTTGATCCCGTGACTTCCCGCCGTACCCCTACACTACCCCCAAGTTTGGGGGTATGGTTTGGGGGTAGTGGAAATCTTTGGGGGTACGACATGCCGAAACGAGTCCCTGAGTTGTCGCCGTCCGCCGTGAAGAACGCGCGGCCACGAACCGCAACGTACCGCCGACATGTCATTCTTGTCCAACATCATCGACGGCCAAACCGACCCGCTATCCATTGATTTTGACACCTTGATCGAGATCGCAGAGCGTGCGGAGAGTGCGAATGACACGGAGCTTTCCAGCTTGCTGACGCAAGCAATGGATATTGTCAGTGATGCGCTAGACAAGGCGACGCAGTAGGAAAATACGCGGTAGGTCTAGGGTGTGCGTCCGCCATGATGGACGCGCATTCTAGGAGAATTTCCGCCGTGCTGAACAGCCAACCACAAGCAATCAAGCCATTACTCGATTCATCTAGTGTACAAGCGGCTCCATTCTCAGATGTGGCGGCTTATTTGGCCGCCAATGTTTATGGCAAGCCAAAGGGCGAGCAGGTGCCTGATGCGCTGTTTGAAATTGGGCGGCTGCCGTCAGATGCGGTGGCAAAGTTAGCGAAATTTCGGGCAGGTTTTGCTGGTGATTCAATGGTTTTTGTCACAGGACGGGCATTGAAGCATGCCGACGAAATGCACCATGAGCACTTGGTTGCAATCGCACCGAAGCTGAAAGCCATCATCGGCGGTAGAGCACGCTTCGCCAAGAACCCAAAGCGCGTAGATAGCGTATTTCTGATCTACCCATTTGATGACAAGGGGGCATCCTTAATCGTCCTTGAGTTGAATAAGGATCATGGGCTAACCATGATGGTAAACGCATACAAGGGATGAAAAGGAACGATCAGTGGCTATCTTGCCAGTGGCGAGCTTGATTCGGCTGACTTGGAAGGACTGCAAAACGGGTTGCCCCGAAGTTCCCTTCATCCTCGCCCTTGGCGGGCGTCGCAGGAGCAGGTTTTCTGTAGTTCAAGCCAGCCAACGGAAATCTTAGTTGATTTGCAGGATGGCAGCAACCTTTCGCTTACCGTGGTGGATATGTCACTTGACGATGCAGGCGCTGGCCTGTCCGCGCTTGCTCGTGCGAAATGGCTACGCGCCTTGGCGATGGCTGCCACCGACTACAAGACGGCAACAAGCCCGCTGTTGAAGGCAAAGGCGCTCAAGGCGCGCAATGAGGCGCGTCTGGCGCTTGGTCTTGGCCGTGCGGCACCGGCAGTTGCGCAGGAATCCGCGCCGGAAGTGCGTGAGCCACGCAAGGCCACCAGCCAATTCTACGAATTCGACCCGAACCGCAAACACGCGCAACGCAAGAAAGACAATGCGGAGGCGATGGCGCTACTGCGCAAGATTGATGCGGGCGAACTTGCGCCAGATCAGTTGACGGATGCAGACAAGGCGGCACTGGCGAAGTATTCCGGCCTAGGTGGCGCGTTGACAGGCGCGGACGGCAAGACCGGCAGTGCGTATGAGTACTACACCCCGAAGCCCATTGCCGAAGGCATTTGGGCGATGCTTGGCGAGCTGGGTTTCTCGGGAGGCAAGGTACTTGACCCATGCGCCGGGGTTGGCATCTTTGGCGCGACTGCCCCACTCAGCGTGGCGGTTGACGCGGTAGAGTTGAATGAAACATCGGGACGAATCAACGGCTTGGTGAATGGTGGGCCGGGGTACACGGCGACGGTTTCCCCGTTTGAGAAAGTTGCAGATGCCACGCCGGATGAGCAATACGACGCGGTTGCAGTAGGATGCGCACTCACTCGATCACACCTATGAAGAGGTTTCCCCGCATGTTTGCGCGACTGTCACGGAGTTGGAGCCTGATCAAGGCCAGTGCGGGTGTGTTGGCCCAGGACAAAGAGCTGTTGGTATTTCCCTTGCTGTCGGCCATTTGCACGTTGCTGGTGGTTGCTGCATTCGTGTTGCCAGCGCTGGGGCTTGGGGTTTTGGATGGGGTGCGGGGCGGTGGCGCTTCACTGGCGATGTATGTGCTGGGGTTTTTGTTTTACTTGGTGCAGTACTTCGTAATTTTCTTTTTCAACTCGGCACTGGTGGGAGCTGCGTTGATCCGGCTGGATGGCGGTAATCCGACGCTGGGTGATGGGTTGCGTATTGCAGGCAGCAAATGGGTGTCGATTCTGGGGTATGCGGCAGTTGCTGCCACGGTGGGTTTGATTCTGCGTTCGCTGCAAGAACGTGCGGGCTGGTTGGGGCGTATTGCAGTGGGGTTCTTGGGGGTGGCATGGACGGTCGCCAGCTTTCTGGTGGTGCCGGTGCTGGTCAGCCGCAATGTGGGGCCGATTGATGCGATCAAGGAAAGTGCGTTGCTGCTGAAGAAGACCTGGGGCGAGAACCTGATTGGCCAGGGCGGCGTGGGCTTGGTGTTCAGCCTGATTTTCGTTGCGATGGCCACGTTGGGCGCGCTGGCAATTGTGGGTGCGGCAATGAGCGGTAGTGGTGTGGTCATCGGACTGGTGGTTGCGTTGGTGGTGATCGCCTTCTTGCTGGCAGCACTGATCCACGCGGCGCTCTCCGGGATTTATTCGGCAGCGTTGTACCGCTACGCCGTGGGCCAAGAGACGTCCACCGGATTTGATGGGCAGCTGCTACAGCGGGCATTTGCAGTCAAATAGCAGATGTTTCGTTGCAAATTTGAGTTCATTCGTGCTCAAATTGTAAGTATCGTTCTGATAATGGAAGTGTCTGTATGCAGGATCTCAATGACCTGTATTACTTTGCTGCGGTGGTCGATCACGGCGGGTTTGCCGCAGCCGAGCGCGCGCTGGGTATCCCCAAGTCACGCTTGAGTCGTCGCATCAGCGCATTGGAGGCCGAGTTGGGCGTGCGCTTGTTGCAGCGCTCGACGCGACGGTTTGCGGTGACCGATGTGGGCACCAGCGTGTATCGGCACGCACAGTCAATGCTGGCTGAGGCGCAGGCCGCACGCGAGGTGGTGGATCAACTCAGCGCCGAGCCGCGTGGCACCGTACGGGCCAGTGTGCCGGTGTCAATGGCGCAGCAACAGTTACCGAAGTTGCTGCCTGAGTTCTTGGCGCTGTATCCCAAGGTGCGGATGCAGTTGACCGTCAGCAATCGCCGCGTGGATGTGATCAACGAGGGCGTGGATGTGGCGATCCGCGTACGCAGCAAGCTGGATGATGATGGCAGCCTGGTGATGCGGAGTTTTGGCCAAATCCAGGAGTTGCTGGTGGCTAGCCCGCACTATTTGCAGCGCGCGGGTCGGCCGCAGTTGCCCGAGCAATTGGCCGAGCATGTCACCCTGAGCGTCAGCGAGGACGATGCGCGCCAGCGCTGGGAATTGCATGGCCCTGATGGCGAAGTTCGGCGCATTGAGTTGCAACCGCGCATCACTGGCTTTGATTTTCCAATGATGTTGACGATGGCGCGCGATGGCATGGGCATCACCTTGTTGCCGGAAACAGTGTGTGCCGAAGCGGTACGCCGCGGCGAACTGGAAGTGGTGTTACCGCAATGGCGGCTGCCGCAAGGGATCGCGCATGCGGTGTTTGCTTCGCGTCGTGGCATGTTGCCAGCAGTGCGGGTGTTCATTGATTTTTTGGCAGAAAAAATGCCACGCTTACTGGAGGCCGCACGGTTGGAGTGCAGTAGCCCGGAATGCCAGAAAAAGCGCACCCGCCAAAATCCTGAGCAACTCGCGCAGATGTCGGCGTAGTGCCAACCGGGTGTGGCATGCGACAATAGCGCGCACTGAATCGGAGAGATGGCCGAGCGGTTTAAGGCACCGGTCTTGAAAACCGGCGAAGGGTTATACCTTCCGTGGGTTCGAATCCCACTCTCTCCGCCACTTTTGCACATTGCAGAACGATACCGGAGAACGTTGAATCATGCGGTTCTCGTGGTCCATGGATGCACCAGCGGATATGCGCGATTCGGTGAGTCCCACCGCAGAGCACACGCGGGATCTGCAATGGATGCAGCATGCGTTGGCACTCGCGGCGCGCGCGCGCGATGAAGACAACGAAATCCCGGTTGGCGCGGTCATCGTTGATGCTGCTGGCAGGTTGCTGGGTGAAGGTTGGAACCGCAATATCCGCGAGCACGATCCGAGCGCACATGCCGAGATTATCGCGATGCGCCAGGCAGGGCGTGCGCTCAGCAATCATCGCCTGGTCGGTTGCACCCTGTATGTGACGTTGGAGCCGTGCGCGATGTGCGCGATGGCAATGGTCCATGCGCGGATCGCACGCGTGGTGTATGCCGCAGCCGATCCCAAAACCGGGGCTGCAGGGAGCGTGTTCGATCTGTTGCAAGATGCGCGCCACAATCACCGCGTGGAGGTTCGTGGCGGGCTGTTGGCAGAGCTTGCCGGGCCGATGCTGACGGCTTTTTTTCGCGCCAAGCGCGGGAAAATTTAAGCAAGGAATTCCGGAGGATTCTTGCCCGCGCACGCCTTGCTGCAACGTGAATGCGCACTGCCGACGAACGGCACTGTTTGAATGTGCGATTTAGCTCTTTTCTAACATCACCCGGCGTAAGGTTCCGGTTCCGGAGAAAAACTTCGCGGCGCGCAAAACGTCACGGAGAATCGCTCCGGCCACCCGACCCGGTCCCCTCCAGGCGCAATGCCCGCGAGACCGGGTCTTTTTTGCGCCGATGACGTGCCTAGCGTGTGCGCAGCTCGACGTCACCCTGCAGCTGGCCATCGCGATCCAACACCACGCGCACCCGTTTGCCGGCGTGATAGAAGCTGGCGCGATACAGACCCGCATCCTCGCCAGTGCCGCGTTCGCACAGTTGGTTGATTTTGTGTTGCTTCAGCAGTTGCAAAAACATATCGACTGGCAACTCCAATGCAGTGGCAATCGGGGCTGCTTCAATCTCGATCTCCAGCTTCGGGTTGAGCTCGATGGGGATGGCTTTGGGTGACGTGCGCGCTTGCATGGGGTGAGTTTCGGCATTCAAATCAATACCTGCACTGATGCGCGTCAATTGCAGTGCAGACAACAATAAGGCCCCCGGGGGGGCCGTTTGCAACACGTGTCAACCGCGATCAGTTGATGTCTTGAAGGTCACGCAACTGACGCGGCACACTGGCGAAATAGGCGGCCAAGTCGGCGATTTGCTGGTCGTTCAAGCCCTTGGCCTGCGCGGCCATCACGTCGGCGGTGGCACCGGCACGGGTACCGCCACGGTAGGCTTGCAGCGAATGCCCAAGGTAGTCGGCATACTGGCCGCCAATTTTCGGATACATGCCGTCGATTGGGGCATTGCCTTCCGCGCCATGGCAGGAGGTGCAGGCGGCGACGCCCTGCGTGCCCTTGGTGGCGATGTCGTGGCCAGCGGCAATATCACCCTTGGGCAGGCCGGCGGATGACGTGGTGTGTTCTGCGCCAGCACTGGCGTGTTCACTCTCGGCTTTGCCACCGCAGGCAGACAGGGCAAGTGCGCAGGCCAAGGCGAGCAGGGTCATGGAAGTCTTGGTCATGGCGCGGCTCACTTCTTCAAGCTGGACAGGTAGGCGGCGATATCGGCAATGTCTTGTTCGGAGAAACTCTCCGCTTGGGCCTGCATCGTTGGGTGTTTGCGCTTGCCGGTGCGGTATTCGCCCAGCGCATTACGCAGATAGGTTTCCGACTGGCCACCGATCATCGGCACGTGGTAGCTGGGGTAGGCGTTTTTATAGCCAGTCAACCCGTGGCAACCCTTGCAGGTGTACACCAAGCCCTTGCCGCGGCTGGAATCGCCTGTCAGTGCAGCGGCTGCGGGCGTAGCGGCGGCAACCGCCGGGGCTGCAGCAGGTGCTGGAGCGGTGGACTCTTGGGCAGTGACGGCAAATGTCGCAAGCAGCAGGGCAAGGCTTGCGGCAATCGGCAGCGGTCGCATCATCGGGCTGTTCCGGTTGAAAGTCGGTGGGTGAAGGCGATGCCGATAGTCGGCATCCGTTCAGGACGAGTATAACGGTGAAATCCGTTCGCCACATATGCGTCTCATCCGCATCCTTGAAGATGAACGCAAGGCGCGGACCAGAGAATGTTGGATGGCATGCATGACCTTCGGCGCATGTAAATAGGAATTTGCCTGGTGATATACTTGACTACAACACCAGTCAATGACCTGAACCCATGCCCAAGATGCCCACGACCACCGCCGATCGCCCTGGTCGCACGCTTCAGTTTGCCCGTTTGAGCCTGCTGGCCATTGCCCTGGGGCTGGCTACTTTCGGGCTCGCCGCCTGCAAGGGGGGGGGTGCCAATGGCCCGGGCGGCAAATTGGATCCCAAGGCCGACAAAGGCCCGGAAGCCGTGCCGGTGGAAGTGGCCACGGCTGGCCAGCGTTCGATCAGTGCCAGCTATAACGGCACCGCTGCACTGGAAGCCCGCGCGGATGCACAAGTGGTATCGAAGACCTCCGGTATCGCCTTGAAGGTGTTGGCCGATGTGGGGCAGCACGTCAGCGCAGGGCAAACCTTGGTCAGCATCGACCGTGACCGCGCTGTGTTGCAGCAGGCACAGGCCGATGCGCAGGTGCGCAAGCTGGAAGCCAATTACCGTCGTGCCACCCAGTTGGCCGAGCAAAAGATGGTTAGTGCCAACGATGTGGATCAGCTGCGGTTTGACTTGGACAACGCACGTGCGCAGTTGCGTATGGCCAAGCTGGAACTGGCCTATGGCAATGTGACTGCGCCGATTTCGGGGGTGGTGGCCACCCGCGACATCAAGCCTGGCAATTTCGTGCAGATCAACACGCCGATCTTCACCATTGTGGACACCTCGCGGCTGGAGGCCACATTGAACGTGCCCGAGCGCGAAATCGAAGTGCTCAAGGCGGGTCAGCCGGTGCAATTGCTGGTGGACGCACTACCGGGCAAAACCTTTGACGGCAAGATCGACCGCGTTTCGCCGGTGGTCGATGCCGGCAGCGGTACCTTCCGCGTGATCAGTGCATTTGATGGCGGCGGGCTGCTGCAACCGGGCATGTTCGGCCGCATCAAAATCCGCTACGACCAACGTGCCGATGCCTTGGTGATCCCGCGCAATGCCTTGCTGGAAGACGGCAATGCGCCGGCAGTGTTTGTGGTGCGCGGCGGCAAGGCGGCACGCGCCACCCTGAAACTGGGCTATGACGATGGCCCGTGGGTGGAAGTGCGCAGTGGCCTGAAGGCCGGCGATCAAGTCGTGGTGGCTGGCAAGTCCGCGCTGCGCGATGGCAGTGCGGTGAAAGTCTTGGATGGCGCAGCTTCCGCGCAACCGGCGAAGGCCGCGCAATGAGCCCGTCCGACGATCTGCACGATCCGCTGCACCCGCCAGGCGGTGGTTTCAGCTTGGTGGAATTTGCCACGCGTCGGCGCGTCACCGTTGCCATGATGACGTTGACCTTGGTGCTGTTTGGCTTGATCGCACTGGGCAGCTTGAAGGTCAATCTGTTGCCCGACCTGAGCTATCCCACCTTGACCGTGCGCACCGACTACCCCGGTGCGGCACCGTCGGAAGTGGAAACCCTGATCTCGCAACCAGCGGAAGAAGCCTTGGGCGTGGTCAAGGGCTTGCGCAAGCTGAAGTCGGTATCGCGCACCGGGCAAAGTGATGTGGTGCTGGAGTTTGCGTGGGGCACCAACATGGATCAGGCCAGCCTGGACGTGCGCGACAAGATGGAGGCACTGCAATTCCCACTGGACGCCAAGGCGCCGGTGTTGCTGCGTTTCAACCCGTCCACCCAGCCGATCATGCGGTTGGCGCTCTCGCCCAAACAGGCTAGCAGCAGTGCGGATGAGATTCGTCAGTTGATGGAGCTGCGCCGCTACGCGGATGAAGATCTCAAACGCAAACTCGAACCGGTGGCTGGCGTCGCTGCGGTGAAGGTCGGCGGCGGCCTGGAAGATGAAGTGCAGGTGGATGTGGACCAGCGCAAACTGGCGCAGCTGGGGCTGACCATCGACAACGTGATCCAGCGCTTGCAGCAGGAAAACGTGAACGTCTCCGGCGGGCGCTTGGAAGAAGGTGCGCAGCGCTATCTGGTGCGCACGGTGAACCAGTTTGCCAATGTCGATGAAATTCGCAACATGCTGCTCACCACGCGTGCGGCGGCCAGCAGCAATAGCGGCACCCAGCAAGCGATGCGGGTGGCCGCAGCCAGCGGCAATGCCAGCGTGATGGCGGCGTTGTCGCAGGGTGGAAGCAATAATGCCGCCGGTGTCCAAGCCATTCGCTTGAAAGATGTGGCCGAGGTGCGCCAAGGCTACAAGGAACGCGAAGCCATCATCCGTTTGAATGGTCGTGAAACGGTGGAACTGGCGCTGTACAAGGAAGGCGATGCCAATACCGTGGCCACCGCCGATGCGCTGGAAGCAAAGCTCAAGGAGATTCGCGAAAAATTGCCGCGCGGGGTGGAGTTGACCACCATTGAAGACCAGTCGATCTTCATCCGCAATGCCATCCACAGCGTGAAATTTGATGGTGTGCTGGGCGGCATCCTGTCGATCCTGATCATCTTCCTGTTCCTGCGCGATGGCTGGAGCACGTTCGTGATTTCGCTGTCGCTGCCGGTATCGATCATCGCCACCTTCTTCATCATGGGGCAGCTGGGTCTGAGTTTGAACGTGATGTCACTGGGCGGCTTGGCGCTGGCCACCGGGCTGGTGGTGGATGACTCCATCGTGGTGCTGGAATCGATTGCCAAAGCACGTGAGCGCGGGCTGGGCATCCTTGAAGCCACCATTGCCGGTACCCGTGAAGTCAGCATGGCGGTGGTCGCGTCCACCTTGACCACGATTGCGGTGTTCTTGCCCTTGGTCTTCGTGCAGGGTATTGCCGGGCAGTTGTTCCGCGACCAAGCCTTGACGGTGGCCATTGCCATTGCGGTGTCGTTGGTGGTGGCAATGACCCTGATCCCGATGTTGAGCTCGCTCAAGGGGCGCGCGCCGATGGGCTTCCCTGACGAGCCGGCGCATCCGCGTTGGCAGGCGCAGAAGACGTGGCAGAAGCCGGTGATGTATGGCGGCCGCGGCGTGGGCGCACTGTTTCGTTATGGTTTCTTTGGTGTGGCATGGCTGATCGTGCGCATCTGGCGCGGCATTGCGGCGGTCGTCGGTCCCGTGATGCGCAAGGCCAGTGATGTGGCGATGGCCCCCTATGCGCGTGCCGAACGTGGCTACCTGCGCATCTTGCCTGCGGCCTTGTCGCGGCCGGTACCGATCTTGTTGGTGGCCGGCGTCGCATTCGCGTTGACGCTGGCGGTTGTGCCGCTGCTGGGGACGGATCTGATTCCGCAGTTGGCGCAGGATCGCTTCGAAATGACCGCCAAACTGCCCCCGGGCACGCCGTTGGCGCAGACCGATGCCTTGGTGCGCCAAGTGCAGGCCGCACATGGCAAGGATCCGGGGGCGCGCGTGCTGTATGGCGTGTCCGGCACGGGTACCCGACTGGATGCCAGCCCTACCGAAAGCGGTGAGAACATCGGCAAGTTGACCGTGGTGATGGACGGCAATCAGCACGAAGGTCCATTGACCGAAGGGCTGCGCAAGACCATGCGCGAGCATCCGGGCGTGCAGGTGGATTTCAGCCGGCCCGAGCTGTTCAGTTTGTCGCCGCCACTGGAAATCGAGGTGGAAGGGCAAGATCTGGATGCCATTCGCGATGCCGGCAACAAGTTGGCGCGCATGCTGCGTGCCAATGGCCACTACGCCGATGTGAAGTCGACGGTGGAGCAGGGCTTTCCTGAAATTCAGATCCGCTTTGATCAGGACCGTGCAGCGGCGCTGGGCTTGACCACGCGCCAGATCGCCGATGCCGTCGTCAATAAGGTCAAAGGCAATGTGGCCACCCGCTACAGCTTCCGCGATCGCAAGATTGATGTGTTGGTGCGTGCCGAAGCAAGCGACCGCGCGTCGGTGGATGACATCCGGCATTTGATCGTGAATTCAAACAAGGGCGCGCCAGTGGAATTGGCCGCAGTGGCCACGGTGACGGCCACCACCGGCCCCAGCGAAATCCATCGTGCCGACCATAAACGGGTAGCCATCGTCTCGGCCAATCTGCACGGGATTGACTTGGGCAATGCCATTCGTGAAGTGGACGCGATGGTGGCAGCTACCCCGCTGGGGGTGGAGATCGGCATGCGGATTGGCGGCCAGGGCCAGGAGTTGGATGAGTCGATTCGTTCGCTGCTGTTCGCGTTCGCGCTGGCGGTGTTCCTGGTGTACTTGGTGATGGCCTCGCAGTTTGAATCGCTACTGCACCCGTTCGTGATTCTGTTCACCATCCCGCTGGCGATGGTGGGGGCGGTGGCGGCCTTGTTGCTGACCCGTTCGGTGATTTCGGTGGTGGTGTTTATTGGCTTGATTTTGCTGGTGGGTCTGGTGGTGAAGAACGCCATCATCCTGATCGACAAGGTCAACCAATTGCGCGAAGACGGTGTAGCCAAGCGCGAAGCCCTGGTCGAAGGTGCACGCTCGCGGTTGCGTCCCATCATGATGACCACCTTGTGCGCGGTGTTCGGCTTCCTGCCGCTGGCGCTGGCATTTGGCGATGGCGCGGAAGTGCGCAGCCCGATGGCGGTGACGGTGATCGGTGGCTTGCTGGTCTCCACCTTGCTGACCCTGGTGGTGATCCCGGTGGTGTATGACTTGCTGGACCGCAAGCCAGACGAGTTCTATGCCGAACGTGGCCGGCGCGCGCGCAAGGATGCCGAAGCCGTGGCGAGCGTGCTGTCGCATGAGCATGATCCGTTGAATGGCGGCGCGAAGGGCTGATGCGATGAACATCACCGAGCTGTCCATTCGTCGCCCGGTCACCACCATCATGTTGTTCGTGTCGATGGTGGTGATTGGCTTGATCGCCTCGTTCCGCTTGCCGTTGGAATCGCAGCCGGAAGCCAGCGCGCCGTTCTTCTTCGTGCAGCTGCCCTATCCGGGCTCAACCCCGGAAGAAGTGGAGCGCAACTTGGTGCGGCCGATCGAGGAAGCGTTGTCCACCATGTCCGGTATCAAGTCGATGAATGCCAATGCCAGCGCCGATGGCGGCGGGGTGTTTGTGCAGTTCAGCGATTGGGGGCGCGACGTGGCGTTGGCGGCATCCGAGGCGCGCGAGCACATTGATGCGATCCGCGACCAGTTGCCGGATGACTTCAAGCGCTATTTCGTGCGGCGCTGGAGCACCGGTGATCAGGAAGCCATCAGCTTGCGCCTGACCAGCAATGAAAACTTGAGTGCGCGTGGTGAGTTGATCGACCAAAGCATCAAGCGCCGCTTGGAGCGTTTGCCGGGCGTGGCGCGGATCGAGGTGGAAGGCGTACCGGTGCAGGAAGTGGTGGTGGCCATCGAGCCCGACCGCTTGACCGCCAATGGCGTGGTGTTGAACGAATTGGTCAGCCGCCTGCAGTCGGCCAATTTTTCGGTATCCGCGGGCGAAATTACCGACAGTGGCCGCCGCTTGCGCATCCAGCCCAAAGGCGAGATGACCGACTTGGAGCAGTTGCGGCTGTTGCCCATCAATGCCCGTGGCGTGCGCTTGGGTGATATCGCCGAGGTCGCCCTGCAATCGCAACGCATGAACTATGTGCGGCAAATTGATGGCCGCCCCAGCGTGGGCGTGGACATCTACAAAGAGCGCGCTGCCAATCTGGTGGATCTGTCAAGATCGGTGCAGGCCGAACTGGAATTACTCAAGCAAGATCCTGCGCTGAAGGGCGTCAACATCACGGTGGTGGATGACCAGGGTGAGCAAGTCATCAGCTCGCTGTCGGCGCTGGCCGAGGCCGGTGGCATTGGCTTGTTGCTCTCCATCGCGGTGCTGTATTTCTTCCTGCGCCATTGGCCATCCACCTTGATGGTGACGCTGGCCATCCCGATCTGTTTCATCATGACGCTTGGCTTCATGTATTTTGCCGGGATCACCCTCAATATCCTGTCAATGATGGGTTTGCTGCTGGCGGTGGGCATGCTGGTGGACAACGCCGTGGTGGTGGTGGAAAGCATTTATCAGGAGCGCGAAAAATACCCGGGCCAGCCGCGTTTGGCATCGGTGATCGGCACCCGGCATGTGGCCATTGCACTGTCCGCCGGCACCTTGTGCCACTGCATCGTGTTCCTGCCGATGATGTTCGGCGAAAAGAACATGCTGACCATTTTCCTTGCGCAATTGGCGGTCACGATTTCGGTGTCGCTGCTGGCTTCGTGGCTAGTGGCGATCAGCCTGATTCCGATGCTGTCGGCACGCATGAAAACCCCGCCGGCGGTGAAATCCCCTTTCATCACCCGTCTGCAAACACGCTATGCCAAGGTGCTGCGTTGGAGCTTGGAGCATCGCGGCTGGAGCGTGACTGGCATCGTGCTGATCATTGCGCTGAGCTTCATTCCGATCCAGATGAGCAAGGGTGATTCGGGCAACGACGAAGATCCCACCAAGGTCGGCATTTTCTACCAATGGCAGGGCTCGTACTCGAAAGAGGAAATGGGTAAGGTCGTGGCGGACGTGGAAAAATACATCGACGCCAACCGCAAGCGTTTCGATGTCAAGCAGGTGTATTCGCGCTATGCCGAACAGGGCTGGGCGATGACCCAGGTCGAGCTGACGGTCAAGGACCCCATCAAGGCCAAGGCGATCCAGGACAAGATCCGCGAAGGTCTGCCGAAATCGGCACGCGCCAATATCGGGATTGGTCGGCAAGGCGGCATGGGCGGCGGCAGCGACCAGAGCATTTCGTTCAGCCTGACCGGCGATTCCACCCAAATACTGAAGACCCTCGCCGACGACATCTTGCCGATTTTGGGCAAGGGCAAGTCGCTGCGCGATGTACGCATCGATACCGGCGATGCCAACAGCGAGCTGGCGGTTCACGTCAACCGCGAGCGTGCGGCGGCTTATGGGTTCTCCGCGCAACAAGTGGCGCAGTTTGTGGGCATGGCGCTGCGCGGTGCCAGCCTGCGTGAATTCCAGCGTGGCGAGGTGGAAATTCCGGTGAGTGTGCGCTTCAAGGGTGCCGAAAATTACGGGCCGTCCGAGCTGCAATCATTCACTGTCAGCACTGCCGATGGTCGCAGCGTGCCCTTGCTGGCGATGGTGGATGTGGGTTTCCAAGCGGGGGCCAATACCATCCAGCGCATGAACCGGCAGACCATGCTCAAGGTGCAAGCCAGCCTTGCACCTGGGGCCAGCATGGAAAATGCAAAACAGGAAATCGAGTCCACCCTCAAACGCATCGACTTCCCGCCCGGCTATGGCTACACCTTTGAAGGTGGCGGCTTTGGCATGAACATGGACATGAACAAGCAAATGCTGCGCAATGTCGGCATCGCGCTGATCTTGATGTTCGTGGTGATGGCGGCAGTGTTTGAATCATTGCTGTTCCCGCTGGCCATCATGAGCTGCGTGGTGTTTTCGATCTTCGGTGTGTACTGGGCGCTGTGGCTCACTGGCACCCAGTTCAACATCATGGCCTTCATCGGCATTCTGGTGCTGATGGGTGTGGTGGTGAACAACGGCATCGTGATGATCGAACACATCAATAATCTGCGCCGACGCGGCATGAGCCGAACAGATGCGTTAGTGGAAGGCAGCCGTGAGCGTCTGCGCCCGATCATGATGACGATGGGAACCGCCATTCTGGCGATGGTGCCGATTGCACTTTCCAGTACCCAGGTGGCGGGTGATGGCCCGCCGTACTACCCGATGGCGCGTGCCATTGCCGGTGGCTTGGCGTTCTCGACTGTGGTCAGTCTGCTATTCCTGCCCACCATCTACGCAATGCTGGACGACCTGCGCAGCGGCAGCTCACATCTGCTCGTCCGCGCAAGGATGACGCGGGCTGAACGTAGGGCGGCGCCAACATGAGCTTGCATCATGACTTGGGCGATGTAGGTATTGCATCGGCACTGCGTCGTGATGGGCGTGTCGCTGGTGCGTTGTATTTGGTGGTGGTGCTGACCGGCATGTTCTGTTTGGCGTGGGTGCCATCGCAACTGGGGACAGATGCAGCGGGTGCTGCCGCGCAGGTGGGTGTATTTCGCGCGGGCATCGCTGCATTTTTGCTGATGCAAGTCGCCTTTTTATTGTTGCCGCTGGCGATGTATCGCGTGTTGGGCGATATCAACCGACATGCCGCTGTGGCAATGGTGGCGCTGGCCACCGTCAGTGTGCCGATTGGGCTGGTGACACTCAGCCACCGGTTGGAGGCCTTGGCGTTGCTCGAGAGTATCGGTCAGCATCCGCCTGCTTCAGTCGATGCTGCGTTTCAACTGAGTTTGCAGCGCTACGGACACGGCATGTTCATCGCCAAATTGTTCTGGGGCTTGTGGCTGCTGCCGTTTGGCTGGTTGGTGCTGCGCTCAGGCCGTTTGCCGCGCGTGTTGGGCCTGCTGTTGTTGCTGGGGGGTGTGGGCTATGTGCTGCAGGTGTTCGGTGGCCTGCTGCCAGGCTTTGCCAACTCCAGTCTGTCCAACTACGCCACCTTGCCTGCTGCACTTGGCGAAATCGGTAGCTGTCTATGGCTGCTGCTGTTTGGCGTGCGTGTTGGCGTTGTTCGTACTCATTCGGCCTGAAATTCGATCTGAGGTCAACATGCAAACAGCAGTCACACCCAAAGCATTGGCAGACCCACCGTTGCCGCAACGCCTAAAGCTGTCGGCAGCATGGGCCAGCTTGACGTTTTGCTATTTGTATGGCGATTACTTTGGTTTATACAAGCCGGGCAAATTGCAGCACATGCTGGACGGCGCAGGACCGATGGGCGCGATCAGCCAGGGCTCGCTGTTGTTTGTTGCGTCGTTGCTGATCGTTCCCGGTCTGATGGTATTCATTTCTTTTGTGCTGCAGGCGCGTTTAGCGCGCTGGCTGCACATCGGGCTGGCATTGTTTTATGCCACGTTTGTGGCATTTACCATGCCCGGCGCATGGTGGTTTTACCTTGCCTACAGCACGGTCGAGATCATGTTGTGCGCAGCGATTGTTTGCCTGGCGTGGGCATGGCCGCGCGCGTCGGCACGCACAACAATGGAGTTGGCGTAACGCAGCCATCATCGGCTGCAGCAATAACGCCGCCCATGGGCGGCGTTATTGTGTGATCCAGTGCAGCGGGTGGGGTTACAACGCTTCGAAAACCCCCGCTGCGCCCATGCCGGTGCCAATGCACATGGTCACCATGCCGTACTTCTGTTGGCGACGACGCAGGCCGTGGACGAGGGTGGCGGTGCGCACTGCGCCGGTGGCGCCCAGCGGGTGGCCGAGTGCAATCGCGCCGCCCAGTGGGTTGACCTTGGCCGGATCCAAGCCGCAGTCCTGGATCACGGCCAGTGATTGCGCAGCGAAGGCTTCGTTGAGCTCGATCCAATCCAGTTGGTCTTGGCTCAACCCGGCTTGCTTGAGCGCTTTGGGGATGGCGGCAATCGGGCCGATGCCCATCACTTCCGGGCGCACGCCGGCCACGCTGAAGCTCACGAAGCGGGCCAGCGGGGTCAGCCCGTAATCCTTGAGCGCCTGTGCCGAAGCCAGCAGCACCGCGCCGGCACCATCGCTCATTTGCGAAGAATTGCCGGCCGTCACGGTGCCGCCAAACTGGCCATTGCGAAATACCGGGCGCAGTTTTGCCAAGCCTTCCACACTGGTGTCGGCGCGTGGGCCTTCATCGTGCTCGGCCACTGTGTTGCGGGTCAGGATGCGCCGGCCATCGGCCAGGTCCGGCTGGTGCGAGACGATTTCGTATGGGCTGATTTCATCCTTGAATTCACCGGCTGCCTGCGCTGCCAAGGCTTTCTGATGCGAGGCTGCGGCGAAGGCGTCTTGCGCCTCGCGGCTCACCTTCCATTCCTCGGCCACTTTCTCGGCGGTGATGCCCATGCCATAGGCAATATTGATGTGGTCGTTGTCGAATACGCTGGGCGCCATTGCAATCTTGTTGCCCATCATCGGCACCATGCTCATCGACTCGGTGCCGCCGGCCAGCATCAAATCGGCATTGCCCAGCCGGATCTGGTCGGCTGCCAATGCCACGGCCTGCAAGCCGGAGGAGCAAAAGCGGTTGATGGTTTGCGCTGCAATGGTATTGGGCAATCCGGCCAGCAACAGGCCGATGCGTGCCACGTTCATGCCTTGCTCCGCTTCCGGCATGGCGCAGCCGATGATGGCGTCGTCGATGCGATTGACGTCAACGCCGGGAGCCTGCGCGATCACGCTGCGCAGCACATGCGCCAGCATGTCGTCGGGGCGGGTATTGCGGAACATGCCTTTGGGCGCCTTGCCCACCGGGGTGCGGGTGGCGGCGACGATATAGGCGTCTTGGATATGTGTGCTCATGAAGCAACTCCGGAAGCGAAGTAATGTTCCCTCTCCCGGCGGGGAGAGGGTGGCGCGAAGCGCCGGGTGAGAAGGGCGAGGATCAATTCCGCAACGGCTTGCCGGTCTTCAACATATGCGCAATCCGCGCCTGGGTTTTTTCCTGCTGCGCCAGCGTGACGAAGTGCGTGCGCTCCAGCGTGAGCAGCCATTCCTCGTCCACCCATGCGCCGCGGTCCAGCTTGCCGCCGCATAGGATCGTGGCAATGCGTTCGGCAATCTCATTGTCGTAAGGGCTGATGAAGCGGCCCTCCAGCATATTGACCAGCAGCATCTTGAAGGTGGCGATGCCCACATCGCCGGCGACTGCAATCCGGTGCGCCGGCAGCGGCGGGCGATAACCGGCTTCGGCCAATGCGCGCGCTTCGGCCTTGGCGATATGCAACAGTTCGTGCGCATGGAACACGATCTTGTCATCGGCACGCAGCAAGCCCAATTCCTTGGCATTGAGCGCCGAGGTGGATACTTTGGCCATCGCGATGGTTTCAAACACTTTCTTCAATTCGGCAAACACATCGCCGCCAGTGGCATGTTGCGAGGCGCGCGTGGCCAGCTCTTTCAGTCCGCCACCGGCCGGGAGCAGGCCCACACCGGCTTCCACCAAGCCGATATAACTCTCCAAGTGCGCCACGGTGCGTGCGCTGTGCATCTGGAATTCGCAGCCGCCACCGAGCGCCAAGCCACGCACCGCCGACACCACCGGCACCTGTGCGTACTTGATGCGCTGGCTGGTGCGCTGGAAGTTTTCCACCATCGCGGTGAATGCATCCAGTTGGCCCGCCTGCAACGCGCCCAGTGCGCCGGCCAAGTCCGCACCGGCCGAGAACACATCAGCGTGCTGCCAAATCACCACGCCATCGAACTGCTGTTCGGCCAGCGCAATCGCCTGTTGAATACCATCCAGCACTGCGCCGGAAACGGTGTTCATTTTGGTTTTGAACGAAATGACGCCAATGCCGTCACCGTCGTGCCACAGACGCACGCCGTCGTTCTCGAAGGCGGTGGTTCCCGGCGCAAAACGCTCACCCAGGACCGGGTCCGGGAAGCGCTGGCGCTGATACACGGGTAGGGCCGAGCGCGGCACCATGGCATTGCGTGCCGGGCTGTAGCTGCCTTCGGCACTGTGCACACCCGTGCGGCCATCGGTCACCCATGCCGGCAGCGGCGCTTGGCTCATGCTCTTGCCGGCGGCGATGTCGTCATTGATCCATTGCGCAATCTGCTGCCAACCGGCGGCCTGCCAGGTTTCAAACGGGCCCAGCTTCCAGCCGTAGCCCCAGCGAATGGCGAAATCCACATCGCGGGCGGTGTCGGCGATATCGGCCAAATGGCAGGCGCTGTAATGGAACAAATCGCGGAAGCAGGCCCACAAAAATTGCGCTTGCGGGTGCGAGGATTCACGCAATTTGGCGAATTTTTCCGCCGGGTTTTTCAGTTTCAGGATTTCCACGACGTCCGGTGCAGCGGCGCGGTCGGCAATCCGGTAGTCCTGTTTTTCCAGATCCAGCACCACGATGTCTTTGCCGACTTTGCGGAAGATGCCGGCCCCGGTTTTCTGCCCCAGCGCGCCCTTGCCGATCAATGCTTGCAACCACGCTGGCGATGCGAAATAGGCATGCCACGGATCGGCGGGCAGGGTATCGGCCATGGTCTTGATGACGTGCGCCATGGTGTCAAGCCCCACCACGTCGGAGGTGCGATACGTGGCCGACTTCGGTCGGCCCAGCAGCGGGCCGGTCAGTGCATCCACTTCATCAAACCCCAGCCCAAAGGCATGGGTGTGATGGATCACCGACAAAATCGAGAACACGCCGATGCGGTTGCCGATGAAGTTGGGAGTGTCTTTGGCAATCACCACGCCCTTGCCCAGCGCGGTGGTGAGGAAGGTTTCCAACCCTTGCAGCACGGCCGGGTCGGTGGTGTTGGCCGGGATCAGTTCGGCCAGATGCATATAGCGCGGCGGATTGAAGAAATGCACGCCGCAGAACCGATGGCGCAATTCTTCCGGCAACACCGACGCCAGCGCATTGATGCCAAGGCCCGAGGTGTTGGAGGCCAATACGGTATGCGCCGGCACGAACGGTGCAATCTTGCGATACAGGTCTTGCTTCCAATCCATGCGCTCGGCGATGGCTTCGATGATCAAGTCGCAGGTCTTGAGCTGCTCCAGACCGGTTTCGTAATTGGCTGGCGTAATCGCCTCGGCCAAGCCTTTGCCGGCCAGCGGCGCAGGCGACAGCTTGGCCAGATTGGCAATGGCTTTTTGCACGACGCCATTGGGGTCGCCGTCCTTGGCTGGTAGGTCGAACAGCACCGTATCCACACCGGCATTGGTCAGGTGCGCGGCAATTTGCGCGCCCATTACACCCGCACCCAAGACTGCGGCGCGGCGTACAAGCATTTTCTGAGACATGAGCATCAACTCCTGGACAAATCAAGAAGCGTCGGCATGAAAGCCGGCAACGGCGAAACGAATCAGCGCCTTGGCGGCGCGCTGGCGATGGGTGGCATCGGACACCCCGGCGGGGCGTTTGATCAGGCCAAAATCGGCCATCGCATAGGTCAATGCGCCGGACAAGAAATCCAGCCGGCGGTACAGCTCTTCTTTGCTCAACTCCGGCACGCAAGCGTGGATGGCCTTGGCGAAGGTGCGTGGGACATGGCCGTATTGGTCGGACAAAAACTTGCGCAAGCCGGCATTGCTCTCGGCATAGGCACGCGCAATCACCCGAATGAACGCCGCACCACCGTGGCGGTCTTGCGCCATCGCCAGTGCCGGCTCCACGAACGCCGCCAGGATCGGCTCCAGCTTGCCCGGTGCGGTATCGATGGCTTGCTGCAAGGCGGCAATACGCTGCGCGCTCATCTCGTCCATGCGCCGGCGGAACACCTCGTTGATGAGGTTGTCTTTGCTGCCGAAGTGGTAATTGACCGCCGCGATATTGACGTCGGCGCGGCTGGTCACCTGCCGTAGCGAGGTTGAAGCGAATCCCTGCTGGGCGAACAAATCCTCCGCCGCGTGCAGGATCCGATCCTTGGTTGAGAAGTGTTGCAGGCTCATGCAGGCTCCACATCGAATCAAACGCTTGTTTGAGGTTATGCCGTACGCATGCGTATGTCAACCGGGGTGGTCCCATTTAAGCGTCGGGGTATCCTGCAATCAGGTGCAAAAGCAATGGATTTGGCAGCGATGGGGGCGCTTGCTGTAAACCACTGGTACGGCCAATGCGGGGCAGATGCTGCAAGTGGTTGCCACCGTGTGCGCTGGCCCGGTTTGGCAATGTCCTGTCGGTCATAATGCACACATGAGCATCCAGGATTTCCTCGTCGCCATCCCCGCCCGTTTTGCCGCATCGCGCTTGCCGGGCAAGCCGCTGCGCTTGATTGGCGGCGAACCGATGGTGTTGCACGTAGCGAAGCGTGCGCTTGCCGCCGGTGCGCGTGCCGTGTGGGTAGCCACGGATGACGCCCGTATTGCCGAGGCATTGCAAAGCAGCGGTGTGCACGTGGCGATGACTTCGCCGGATCACGCATCCGGTACTGATCGGCTGGCCGAATGTGCACGCATCGCGGGTTGGCCGGACGATGCCATCGTGGTCAACCTGCAGGGGGATGAGCCGTTTGCACCCGCCGATGGCATTGCCTGCGTGGCGCGCACTGTGGTCGATAGCGGTGCAGGAATTGCCACGTTGGCTACACCGATTGCCGATATTGAATCGTTGTTGGATTCCAACGTGGTGAAAGTGGTGCGCGCCAGTCAAGGCGATGCCCTGTATTTCAGCCGTGCGCCGATTCCGTATCCACGCGATGCGTTTGCACACGATCGCAGCGTGATGCCGCAGGGCCAATGGCTGCGGCATATCGGCATTTACGGCTATCGGGTCTCGTCCCTGCGTGCATTTGCCGCACTGCCAGTCGGCGCGCTTGAGCGTACCGAATCGCTGGAGCAGTTGCGTGCGTTGGAGGCCGGCTGGCGAATTGCGGTGGCCTTAGCCCCGTCCGTCTTCCCGCCAGGGGTAGATACTGCCGAGGACTTGGCGCGCGCCGAACGTATTTTCATGGAGCAAAACTCAAGGAGCGCATGTGGCTAAGCCATTTTCCATTCTCATGGTGTGCCTGGGCAATATTTGCCGCTCACCCACCGCCGAAGGTGTGTTACGCGCCCGGTTGACGCAGGCGGGGCTGGCCGATTGGGTGCACGTGGATTCAGTGGGGACTGGCGATTCGCATGTGGGGCAAGCCCCGGATTCGCGCGCCATTGCTTGTGCCGGTAAACACGATGTGGATATTTCCATGTTGCGCGCACGCCGGCTGACACTGGAAGATTTTGATGCATTCGATGTGTTGCTATGTGCCGACCGCACCATCTTGCACGATGCGCGCATCCGCAAACCACGCACCTCGCACGCGCAGGTGGAGTTGCTGCTGGAATGGGCGGGGATGGGGAAGAAAGATGTACCCGATCCGTACTACGGCAGTACACGCGACTTCGAACAGGCATTCAAATTGATTGATAACGCGGCATCAGCAATTGTTGAGCGGGTACGCGAGCGACGCTTTTAAGTGATCGATGTGAGCGTGCATTTGCATAGGAATCTGCAGCGTAGATGAGCCAGCACCCGCCCGATGCGGCTGTGTTTGATGGTCGCGCGTTTGCGGCATCATTGCCTTTGGTGCCGGGTGTGTACCGCATGTTCGACGCTGACGATGCAGTGTTGTACGTCGGCAAAGCGCGGGCGTTGCGCAATCGCGTGAGCAGTTACTTCAATGCCACCCCCAAGGTCGCACGCATCATGGCGATGTTGGCGCAGGTGGCGCGAATGGAGGTCACTGTCACCCGCAGCGAAGCCGATGCCTTGTTGCTGGAAAACCAGCTGATCAAATCACTCAAGCCACGCTACAACGTGTTGCTGCGGGATGACAAAAGCTACCCTTATATTCTGTTGACCAAGCACGCCTCGCCACGGATAGGTCTGCATCGCGGCCCGCGATCGGTGCCGGGGCGTTACTTTGGCCCGTATCCAAGCACCGGTGCCGTGCGCGACACATTGAACATGATGCAGAAATTGTTTCGCCTGCGTAGTTGCGAAGACAGCGTGTTCAATAATCGCAGCCGGCCTTGCCTGCAATATCAGATTGGGCGCTGCAGCGCGCCCTGTGTGGATTTGATCAAGCCCGACGACTATGCCGAGTCGGTCCGTCGTGCGACATTGTTTTTGGAAGGCCGCAGCGATGCGCTGACCGGCGAGCTGGAAATGGCCATGCAGGCGGCGAGTGAGCAACTGGAGTTCGAGCAGGCCGCACGTTTGCGCGATCTGATTGCTGGCATTCGCAAGTTGCAAGTACGCCAGTTTGTGGATGGTCGCAGCGCTGATCTGGATGTGTTGGCAGTGGCGCAACAGGGCGCGATGGCCTGTGTCTTGTTGCTGGCATTCCGTGATGGTCGAAATTTGGGGACGCGCGCGTTCTTTCCTAAAACCAATGGCGAAGAGAATGCACCTGACGTATTGGCTGCATTCGTATCGCAGTATTACGCAGAACAGGCACCGCCCAGCGAGATCGTGCTGGAGCACGACATCCCCGAGCGTGGTTTGATCGAGCAAGCGCTGAGCGAGCACGCGGGTCGAAAGGTTGAGTTGCGCTTCAACGTGCGCGGCGAGCGCGCCGCACACGTGGATATGGCGCGGCGTAACGCGCAATTGGCATTGGCCACCGAGTTGACCAGCAGCAGTGCGCAACACGCACGACTGGAAGGCTTGCGTGACTTGCTGGGCATGCAGGAGTCACCGGCGCGGATTGAATGTTTCGACATTAGTCACACCATGGGCGAGGCTACGGTGGCGTCGTGTGTGGTATTCGATGCCCAGGGCGCAGTGCGCAAGCAATATCGACGCTACAACATCAATGGCATCGAGCCGGGTGATGATTACGCCGCCATGCATCAAGCCCTGCAACGGCGGTTTCGGGCTGCTGCGGAAGGGCAGCCCGATGTCGTGCTGCCGGATGTGCTGCTGATTGATGGTGGTGCCGGGCAACTGGCGCAGGCGCGTGATGTCTTGATTGATGCGGGCATTCAAGGTGTGATTCTGGTGGGTGTGGCCAAGGGGCCGGCGCGCAAGGCGGGGGATGAAACCCTGCTGCTGCCGGATGGGCGTGAGGTGCAGCCAGGTGCGGCATCGCCGGCATTGCAACTGGTGCAACAAGTGCGCGACGAGGCGCACCGCTTCGCTATCACCGGGCACCGTGGCAAGCGCCAGAAGGCGCGCACCACCAGCCGCTTGCAAGATATCGCCGGTATCGGGCCTCGCCGACGAGCAGCCTTGCTCAAGCATTTTGGCGGTCTGCCGGCGCTGCGAGCAGCGGCGGTGGATGACATTGCGCGCGTCGATGGTGTCAACCGGGCTTTGGCCGAACGCATCTGGAACAGCTTGCACGGCCTGTCGCATGACGCAGATACGACGAGTGCCCCGTAGAATATACGCATGAGACTGACCATCCCGACCTGGTTGACCTTGGCACGCATTGCGTTGATTCCGGTGCTGGTGGTGGTGTACTACCTCGATTATCGCTGGACCAATATCGCCGCAACTGCGATCTTTGCATTGGCCTCGATTACCGATTGGCTGGATGGCTGGATTGCGCGCCGCTACCAGCAATTTTCCAGATTCGGTGCATTTTTGGATCCGGTGGCCGACAAGTTGATGGTATCCACCGCATTGGTCATCACCGTGCAACACCATCACACCGTGTGGATGGCGCTGTGGGCCAGCGTGATCATTGGCCGCGAGATCGCGGTTTCCGCATTGCGCGAGTGGATGGCTGAATTGGGCCTGCGCGGCAAAGTCGCAGTGGCGATGGTGGGCAAGGTCAAGACCACGGTGCAGATGATCGCGCTGGGATTTTTGCTGTACCGCGAGCCATTGTGGGGGATGCCGATCTTCCTGATTGGCGAATGGCTATTGGCAGCGTCCGCGCTGCTGACGTTGTGGTCAGGGTTTGAGTACCTGCGCGCGGCTTGGCCTTCACTGACTGCCGAAGATGAAAAAAGTTGAAATGCAGGCGTTGACTCAATCGAAACTTTCCGTACAATAGCGGGCTCAACGCGGGAATAGCTCAGTTGGTAGAGCACGACCTTGCCAAGGTCGGGGTCGAGGGTTCGAGTCCCTTTTCCCGCTCCAGTTTCAGCGAAGCCCCATTCGTGGGGCTTTATTGTTTAAGTGTTTGGTTCATGTGTTGCGTCATCCGGCCGGGTGGCAGAGTGGTTATGCAGCGGACTGCAAATCCGCGTACGCCGGTTCAATTCCGACCTCGGCCTCCACAATTCAAGCGGGAATAGCTCAGTTGGTAGAGCACGACCTTGCCAAGGTCGGGGTCGAGGGTT
>NZ_CALMPC010000054.1:0-30847 GCF_937872235.1 uncultured Thermomonas sp. | reverse complement strand
CGCCTGATCAACGGCGAGAACGGCGTACCGGGCATTCCGGTGGTGTGGGGCATTTCCGCCACGGTGGAGCGCTTCAACCGGGCCATCGAAGGCATGCAATCCCGAAGCACCTTGCCGCCGGTGACGGTGGATGCCAGCCGCGTGCAGGAGTCCGGCCTGCTGAAGGACACCATCGCACTAGACATTCCCGACGAAGCCGGGCGCTTTGACACCGTGCTGCTGAGCCGCGCCACCGACAAGCTGCGCGAATCCAGCGCGGAATGGGCGGCCTATGCCGCACAGCAAGGCGGCGGCGAACCCGTGCAGCCATTGATGGTGCTGCAACTGCCGAACACGCCGAACCAGAAATTGGTCGGCGAGTGGCTGGACACGATTTTCCGGAAATGGCCGGACTTGCCGGAAACTGCGGTGGCGCATGTGCTGGGCGAACACAAGCCGCAAACCTTCGGCACGTACACAGTGCCGCACATCGCGCCCGAGCGCGTGCAGGACGACACCTCGATCCGTGTGCTGCTGGCCAAGGACGCGATCAGCACCGGTTGGGACTGCCCGCGCGCGGAAGTGATGCTGTCGTTCCGCCCGGCCAGTGACCCGACCCACATCGCGCAATTGCTGGGCCGCATGGTGCGCACGCCGCTGGCGCGGCGCATTCCCGGCAACGACCGTCTGAACATGGTGGATTGCCTGTTGCCGTATTTCGACAAAGAAGCGGTCGAACGCGTGGTCAAATCACTGCGCGATGGCAGCGGCGAGATGCCGCCGACCGGACGCATCCTGATCAATCCGGTGGAAATGAAGCCCAACCCCGAGGTGACGGCCGCCATCCGGGACAAATTCGTTTCACTGCCCTCGCAGACCCGCCCGCAACGCGGCGCGAAACCGCCGGTGCGCCTGACTGCACTGGCGCATGAACTCGCTTTCGACGGCCTGCTGCCCGGTGCCGGCAGCAAGGCGCATGCGGCAATGCACGCGGTGCTGGATGCCATCGTCGCCGATCCGGCAAAACACTTCACGGACAAACGCGCGTCGGTGATGACGGTGGAAGGCCGCACCATCCTTGCCAACCTGCGCAAGAATGAAATCCGTGATGATCCTTTCGAAACCGAGGCCGACGATGCCGTGATCGGCGACGCCTTCCGCCGCAGTGCGCGCATCCTCAGTCCTGATATTGCCCGCACTTACACCGTGGAGCGCGCCAAGCGCCATGACGCAACCGATTTCGACGACGCGCTGATCGAGGCACGTGAAGACGTGGCCGCGCTGCATCTACTGGAAAACCTGCAAGTGCAGTTCGATGCCGAAGCCACCAAGCAGGCCAATGCCTGGCTGGCCGAGTTCAAGGGCGCAATCAAACAACTCCCGGACGACCGCCAGGACGCTTATCGCCAGATCATCGCGATGAGCACGCAGCCGCAGGATGTGGATCTGGCGTTGCCGGTGTCGCGCCTCGAGCCGACCACCGTGCGCGAGCAAGACGGCACGGAAACGATGATTCCCGTGTATTCACGGCATTTGCTGTGTGACGACAAGGGCCAGTATCCCGCCGAGTTGAATGGCTGGGAACGCAAGGTACTGGAAGCCGAATCCGCACGCGAAGGTTTCCGCTTCTGGTACCGCAACCCGGCCCGCCCTTCGCAGGATTCGCTGGGCATCGGCTACGTGGAAGACAGCGAAACCAGGATCGTTCGCCCGGATTTCATTTTCTTCGCGGAGCAGGACGGCAAGGTCGTCGCCGATATCGTCGATCCACACGATCCTTCCCGCGCCGACGCGCTGCCCAAACTGCAAGGCTTGGTGCGTTATGTGGAAGCGCACCCGGACGCCTTCCGTCGCGTCGCCGCGGTGGCGTTCGTTGATGGGAGATGGCGCGTGCTGGAGTTGACCCGTATGGACGTGCGGAACGCGGTCATCACCGCAACCCGTGCCACCGGGCTGTATGCGGGGGCAATGGCGGGGGATTACCACTGATTCCCTGCAGCGCGGTCGTTTCTGGGAAAATGCCGCCGTCTCACCGACGGCAGCCGACATGACCTGCGCACCCCAACTCCGCATTCCCGCCACCTACATGCGCGGCGGCACGTCCAAGGGCGTGTTCTTCCGCCTTGAAGATTTGCCCGCTGAGGCGCAAACGCCAGGTGCGGCGCGCGATGCATTGTTGATGCGTGTCATCGGCTCACCCGATCCCTATGGCAAGCACACCGACGGCATGGGTGGGGCGACCTCATCGACATCCAAATGCGTGATCATCGCGCCGGCATCGAAGCCGGATCACGATGTGGATTATCTGTACGGGCAGGTCAGCATCGATGCTGCCTTCGTCGACTGGTCCGGCAACTGCGGCAACCTGTCCACCGCTGTCGGGCCGTTCGCGATTGCCAATGGTTTTCTTCCCGCCGAACGCATTCCCGACAACGGCACCGTCACGGTGCGTATCTGGCAGGCCAATATCGGCAAGACCATCCTCGCCCAAGTGCCGGTAACGGACGGACAAGTGCAGGAAACCGGGGATTTTGAAGTGGACGGTGTCACCTTCCCGGCGGCTGAAATCGTGCTGGAGTTTCTGGACCCGTCGGACGATGCGGGCGATGGCGGTGCCATGTTCCCGACTGGAAACCTGATCGATGACCTCGCCGTGCCCGGCATCGGCACATTGCCGGCCACGATGATCACTGCCGGCATCCCCACCGTGTTCGTCAATGCCGCCGACCTTGGGTTCGATGGCACCGAATTGCAGCCGGCCATCAACGACAACAAGGCCACGCTGGCCAAGCTCGAAGCCATCCGCGTGGCCGGGGCGCTGCGCATGGGCTTGATCAACACACCGGAAGAAGCGGCCACGCGGCAGCACACGCCAAAGCTGGCATTCGTGGCACCCCCGCAGGCCTATGTCTCGTCGGCGGGCAAGCCGGTGGCCGCCAGCGCCATCGACCTCAACGTGCGTGCCATGTCGATGGGCAAGCTGCACCACGCGATGATGGGCACCGCTTCGGTTGCGATTGCCACGGCGGCGGCGGTGCCGGGCACGCTGGTCAATCTGGCCGCCGGTGGCGGCATGCGCGATGCGGTGCGCTTCGGCCACCCGTCCGGCACGTTGCGCGTGGGTGCGTCGGTGGCGCAGGTGGACGGCCAGTGGGCCGTCACCCGTGCAGTGATGAGCCGCAGTGCGCGGGTGTTGATGGACGGCTGGGTGCGGGTGCCGCAGGGCTGACCGTATCGCGTCACTTGCGCCAGCGGGTTTCCCCCCTGTAGCGAAATCAAGGGGGAGGCAGCGGGCGCAGGCCGCTGCCGGAGGACATTCGCGGAAGGGGGAAACCCGCTGACGCAAGTGACTCAAGCGCCGCAACAAAGAATCAGCCCTGTCCCTACTCCGCCGCCTCCGGCACGCAAAAACCGCCGCCGAATTTCCCGGAACGATCGAAGCAACAGGCGCGACGCTGGCCTGCGGCGAGCTTGTCGATGGCCACAGCAATTCGCTTCACCCGGGTTTCGGCTTTCTTTCCGGACGTGATCCACGCGATCCAGTCGCGGCGCGCCACTGCGGTCACGTCGTCCCAGACCGCCTTTGCTGCGGGATGGACAGACAAGGCTTGTCGCAGATCGTCCGGCAGCTTGGGTTCGGGCTCTTTCGCCATCGGCGCGATGTCCAGCGCCACCGCCTGCCCCACCGCCACCGCCGATGCGGCCAGCAGCTCCGCACCCACCTTCAACCAGTGGCCGCCCGCGCCATCGGGTTCCAGCGTGGCCTGGAACGGGCTGCCCGCCAACGTGCCGTCCACGCTCACCATGCTGCGCGTGGGCAATTGCTTGCTGGCGACACTCGGTAACAAGAGGAACGCCCAATCCGCGCCGATCGGCGTGGCAGGTCGCTGCAGCTTGGCTTCAAAACGGATGCGGCCAGCGGGCTTGGGCATGCTCTGACGATAACACCGCAGTCATGTCACCCGCGCCGGCAAGCGCTCCATCATTCGACGGCGCAGACCGCGGCGGAGGCTTGGAGCCGTTCGAGCTTGTCCAGTTCATGCCGCGCCTGATCGAACCCGGTCGCTGGCACCAAATCCGCATTGCGATCGGACAGCGCGTCCCAGTGTTCGAGGATCGCTTCGGCCGTGGCTGTTTCACCCAAGGCAATGCCTTGCGTCATCGTCAGCTGCACCAGCTCGAAGCTGCCCGCGCCGGCGCTGAGGATGGCACGATTGGGGGCTTGCTCGCTGACGAGCGCCAGCACCGCAGGACTGACCAACTCGGGTTTGAATTTGGATAATTGTTCTGGCGGCAAGATGCCTTCCATCATCCGTGTAGCACCGGTGGGGGCCAGACAGTTGACGCGAATGTCGTGCTTTTCGCCCTCGATGCCGAGCGTCTGCATCATCCCCACCAGCGCCATCTTCGCCGCCGCGTAATTGGCCTGGCCGAAGTTGCCGTACAGCCCGCTGCATGAGGTGGTCATCACGATGCGGCCGTAGTTCTGCGCGCGCATCGTGTTCCAGACCGCATGGGTGCAGTGCGCCGCGCCCATCACGTGCACGTCCAGCACCAAACGAAAATCGGCCAGGTCCATCTTGGCGAAACTCTTGTCGCGCAGGATGCCGGCGTTGTTGATCAGAATGTCGATGCGGCCAAACTCCGCCAGCACCGCCACCACCATCGCCTGCACCGCCTCGGCATCGGCCACCGAACACTTGGCCGCACGGGCCTGACCGCCCGCGGCACGGATTTCCGCGACCACCGCATCGGCAGCATCGCCCAAATCATTGACGATGACCTGCGCCCCACGGCTGGCCAACAGCAGCGCATGCGCGCGGCCCAAGCCGCCGCCGGCGCCGGTGACGATGGCCACGCGGCCACTGAGGTTGATGGGTGAGGTCATGCGATCCATTCTCCTTGGGGTGCAAGTTGCAAGCGCGACTGGATCTCCAGCTCGTGCAAGGTGGGGGGCAAATCGGACAGTGAAGCCAACGTGCGCATGCGTCCTTGACCATGCGTCAGCGTGGCCTCGGCTTCGTGCGCCCAGGTGGTGTGATACGGCACATGCACGCCCCAGCCACCAAGTTCCAACACCGGCGCGATATCCGAACGCAGCGAATTTCCCACCATCAAAAATTGCGCTGCATCAATACCAAACTCCGCAAGCAAGCGTGCATAAGTTGCCGGGTCTTTTTCGCTGACCACCTCGATGCGACGGAACAAATCCGACAGCCCGCTATCGCGTACTTTGGCTTCCTGATGAAACAAATCACCCTTGGTGATCAAGACCACCGGGTGCTGCGTGGCCACCGCCGCCACCGCATCGCGCACGCCGGGCAGCAACTCCACCGGATGTTGCAGCAGTTCTTTGGCCAAGTGGATGATGCGGCCAATGTCAGCGGCGCGAATACGGGCCCCGGTGATGTCGATGGCGGCTTCGATCATCGACAGCGCCATGCCTTTCACGCCATAGCCGAAGAACGCGATGTTGCGTGATTCGTATTGGTATAGACGCTGGCCCACATCGGCCAGATCGACGTAAGCGGCAACGATGCTTTCAAACCGCTGCTGCGCTTCGTCAAAATAATCCTGGCTGCGCCAAAGGGTGTCGTCGGCATCGAAACCGACCAGCGCGATACCGCCGTGTGTGCTCTTCATCTGCATAGTGTAATCAGCCTGCGTATTTACACCGGCAGTGCGGTGGTGCGCTTGACCGTGCGCAGCGCCAGCGTGGTCTGCACACGGGTGACGCCGGGCAACTGGGTCAACACATCGGTATGGATGCGTTCGAAGTCGGCGGCATCGGCATACACCACCCGCACCATGTAGTCGGCAGTGCCGGCCAGCAGGCAGCATTCGGTCACTTCCGGATGGTCGTGGATGGCGCTTTCGAATGCATCCAGCGCGCCGCGCCCCTGCTGGTCCAGCGTCACCAGGACGAAGGCGGTGCCGGGCAAGCCGGCCTGATCTTCGTCCAGCAACATCACATAGCGCGCCACCAGCCCCGAGTCTTCCAGCAACTTGACCCGGCGCAGGCAGGCCGAGGGCGACAGATTGATGCGTTGGGCCAGCTCCAGATTGCTCAGCCGGCCGTCGTCTTGCAGCAACCGCAGGATGGCACGGTCACGCTCATCCAAGACGATGCCAATGGGTCGAATTTTATTCATTTACTTGTTTGATTATTGAAATATCACTCCAATATTAGCCGTTAATCATGGCGAAATTGGCGACAGAATGCGCGTTTCGAAGCGCATACTGCGTCCCTTCCGGTGCCGGGACAGCTGGCATCGCCCAGCCAAGGAATACCCGCATGCGTATCGGCGTCCCCAAGGAAATCAAGAACCACGAATATCGCGTAGGCCTGATCCCCACGTCGGTCCATGAGCTGATTCACCACGGCCATGAGGTGGTGGTGCAAACGGGTGCCGGTCTGGGCGCGGGCTTGTCCGACGAGGACTACATCGCCGCCGGCGCCACTTTGCTGAACACTGCGGATGAAATCTTCGCCAGCGCCGACATGATCGTGAAGGTCAAGGAACCGCAGGCCGACGAGCGCAAGAAGCTGCGTCCCGGCCAGATCCTGTTCACCTATTTGCATCTGGCTCCCGATGCGCCGCAAACCAAGGACCTGATCGACTCCGGCGCAGTCTGCATTGCCTATGAAACCGTCACCGCCGCCAATGGCTCGCTGCCCCTGCTCACCCCGATGTCGGAAGTGGCCGGCCGGCTGGCCCCGCAAGTGGGCGCGCATGCGCTGGAGAAAGCACAAGGCGGGCGTGGCGTGCTGCTGGGCGGTGTGCCCGGTGTGCCTGCGGCCGAAGTGGTGATTCTGGGTGGCGGCGTGTCCGGCACCCACGCCGCCACCATTGCCGTGGGCATGGGCGCGCAAGTAACCGTGGTCGATCGCTCCAACGATGCGCTGAAACGTTTGTCCAGCCAGTTTGGGCCGGCGATTACCACGGTCTATTCCACCCGCGCCGCGATTGAAGAGTTGCTGCGCCGTGCGGATCTGGTGATCGGCACCGTGCTGATCCCGGGCGCTGCCGCGCCCAAACTCATTACCCGCGACATGCTCAAGCTGATGAAACCGGGCGCGGTGATTGTGGACGTGGCGATCGACCAAGGCGGCTGCACCGAAACCTCGCACGCCACCACCCATGCCGACCCCACCTATGTGGTGGATGGCATCGTGCATTACTGCGTGGCCAACATGCCCGGCGCCGTGGCGCGCACATCGACCTTCGCGCTCAACAATGCCACCTTGCCGTTCACCCTGGCGCTGGCCAACAAGGGCTGGAAACAGGCACTGATCGACGATACGCACTTACGCAACGGCTTGAACGTGTGCGCCGGCAAACTCACCTGCGCGCCGGTGGCCCAAGTGCACGGCCTGACCTACACCAGCGCGGAAAGCGTACTGGGCCTGTAAGGCATCACCAACCCCTGGGTGAAGCAGCAGTCATGCATTCTTCCCCCACTTTCGGGGATGGCCTTGCCATCCCCTTTTTTTTTGCACATTCACCCACACCCGTAGAACGCGGCATGATGGCGTTTTCTTCCATCCCTCACCCATCCCTCGCCCATGACCGACTGGACCGCACGGATCCGCACCATCCCCGATTTCCCCAAGCCCGGGATCGCGTTCAAGGACATCATGCCGATGCTGGCCGATGCCGAGGCATTCGCGGCGGCAATTGATACGCTGGCCGCGCCGTGGCGCGATGCCCGCATCGATGCCGTTTTGGCGATTGAATCACGCGGCTTTCTGTTTGGTGCGCCGCTGGCGCGCACGCTGGGGGCCGGCCTCGTCCCGCTGCGCAAACCCGGCAAATTGCCGGGTCCGGTGCTGGAAGCCCGCTATGCGCTGGAATATGGCAACGATGTTCTGCAGGTGCAAGCCGATGCGGTCGCCCCCGGCACGCGTGTATTGCTGGTGGATGATGTGCTGGCCACCGGTGGCACCCTGTTGGCCGCGCAAGTGCTGGCGCAGCGGTTGGGCGCCGAGATTGTCGGTGCGAGCGTGCTTATGGAATTAGCCTTCCTCAACGGCCGCAGCCGCTGGAACGGCCCCCCGTTGCGGGCAGCACTGGTGGTGTAGCCGCACGCTGTTTCCGATTGGCGGGCAAAGCCAATAAGATCTCAGGGTTAGCTCAACAATTCGAAATTTTTTCGAAATAAAACGAAACATTTTATATTGCGTTTCGCGGTCTCCTGCGGCACACTGCCCACTTTCCCGGAGGGCGGTCATGCACCCCTTGCAATCACTGATTGCACGCCACCAACAAGGCATCACCTGTGGTGTGACGTCAATCTGCTCGGCACATCCACTGGTGATCGAGGCTGCGTTGCGCCATGCCCGGTGCCATGACCTGCCGTTTGTGCTGTTTGAAGCCACCTGCAACCAGGTCAACCAGGACGGCGGCTACACCGGCATGACCCCGGCTGATTTCGTGCGCTTTGTGCATGGCATTGCGCGCAAGGTGGGGTTTGATCCCGCACGCATCCTGCTGGGTGGCGACCACCTTGGCCCCAACCCGTGGACAGCGCTGCCTGCCGAAGTCGCGATGACCAAGGCCGAGACCATGATCGCGGGGTATGCCCGCGCCGGGTTCGGCAAGCTGCATCTGGATTGCTCGATGGCCTGCGCCGACGACCCCACGCCACTGCCCGAAGCCATCATCGTGCAGCGCGCCGTACGCCTGTGCCGGGCGGCAGAAGCGGCCTATCCGCAGGCGGGTGGGCCGGCACCGGTGTATGTGATCGGCACCGAAGTGCCGGTCCCTGGTGGCGCCACCGAAGCCATCGATGGGCTGGCCGTCACCACGCCAGACGCAGCACTAGCGACGATCCAAGCCCATCGCGCCGCCTTCCTTGCCGCCGGGCTGGAGGCTGCGTGGATGCGGGTGATTGCCTCGGTGGTGCAGCCGGGCGTGGAATTCGATCATCACAACGTGATCGCCTATGCCCCCGCCAACGCGCAGGCATTGAGTGCGGCGATTGCCCGCCAGCCGGGCATGGTGTTTGAAGCGCATTCCACCGACTACCAAACCCGCACCGCGCTCCAGGCACTGGTGCGTGACCACTTCGCCATTCTCAAAGTAGGCCCCGGGCTGACCTTTGCCTTGCGCGAAGCCTTGTGGGCACTGGATGCGATTGAGCGCGAGTGGATTGCCGATACACAGCGCGCCCATCTGCGTGCCACCACACTCACCCGCCTGCACGCCGAACCCAAGTACTGGCAGCGCTACTACCACGCACAAGGCGAGCAATTGCACATCGACCTGCAATACAGTCTCAGTGACCGCATCCGCTATTACTGGCCAGACACGGCGATTGAGCGCGCCCGCTTGCAACTCTTCGATACGCTGCGCAGCAACCCGCCGCCGTTGGCACTGATTGGGCAATACCTGCCACATGCCCTGCTCGCCCTGCGCGAGGGCCGCATCAGCAACACCCCGGACGCGCTGGTGATGGCGCATATCGACACCGTATTGGATGATTACCTGCATGCCTGCCACTGACTTCTTCGGCATCGACCGCACCACGCTGGCGGCCAGCGGCGCGCTGCATACGGCACGCGAAATCGCCCAGCAGCCGCGCATGCTGGAAGCCACCCACGCGCTGGTGGCGGCGCTGAAAGCGCAACTGGATGCCTTCTGCGCGCCGATCACCCACAACCCCGATGCACGGGTGATATTGGCCGGTGCCGGTACGTCGGCCTATATCGGGCAGATACTGGCACCGCTGCTGGACCGGCAATTGGCCGCCCGCGTGGACGCAGTGGCCACCACCGATTTGGTCAGCGCACCGCAGCTCCATCTGGATGCGACACAACCGCTACTGCTGGTCTCGTTTGGGCGCTCGGGCAACAGCCCGGAAAGCTTGGCTGCGGTGACGCTGGTGGAACAACAGGTAGACGTGGCGCGGCATCTGATTGTCACCTGCAATCCAGAAGGCAAACTCGGCAAACTCCAGCTACGCCAGGCCATGACCTTGCAGCTGCCCGAAGCCACCCACGACGCCAGCTTTGCGATGACATCCAGCTTCAGCTGCATGTTGTCTGCCACCTTGGCCGCGCTCAGCCCCACACCGATATCGGATGCCCGCAACACCGCTTTGGCCGAGGCCACCGCGGGCACGCTGATCAGCACGCGTGCCCCGCTGCAAGCCTTGGTGGCATTGGCCTGCGACCGCGTGGTGTATTTGGGCAGCGGCGTGCTGCAAGGGCTGGCACGCGAGGCCGCACTGAAATTGGGCGAACTCAGCAACGGCGCGGTGGCCACCTGCTACGACACGCCGCTGGGGTTTCGGCATGGCCCCAAAACCTTCATTACCACCAATACACTGGTGTTTGTATTCGTTTCCAACGCGGCTTATACCCGCCAATACGATCTGGATCTGATCGACGAATTGCGCCGCGATGGGCTGGCCGCACGCGTCATCGAAATCAGCACACACCTGCGTGATGCGCACGCGCAAGACAGCCTGCTGATTCCCGCCTCGGCAAACACCGCCGATATTGATCTGGTGTTTCCCTGCATCGCCATTGCCCAGCTGTATGCCTTCCTGGTGTCGCGTGCGCTGGGGCTATCGCCCGACAACCCCAACCCGCAGGGGATGGTGAACCGGGTGGTGCAAGGCGTGCGGCTGTATTCCTTGGAGACGTAAGCGCATGGCCTGCTTCCTTGGCATCGATGGCGGCGGCACCAAGACCCGCTTCTTGCTGGTGGATGCCAACGCCGTGCCGCTGGCGCGGGCCGAACTGGGCACCACCTATTTCCCGCAAGTGGGGCTGGACGGCGCTGCCAATGTGCTGGAAGCAGGTATCGCACAGGTCTTGACCCGCGCCGGGGTGGCCGCCAGCGACATCAGCTGGGCTTTTTTTGGACTCCCCGCGTATGGCGAGAATGCGGCTATCGCCAGCCAGCTGGAAGCCTTGCCCGCCTGCATCCTTGGGCATGCCCGCTACCACTGCGACAACGACATGATTTGCGGCTGGGCCGGCTCACTGGCCTGCGCAGATGGCATCAACCTGATCGCCGGCACCGGCTCGATGGGCTATGGCCAACGCCTCGGCAATGGCGCACGCGCCGGCGGCTGGGGCGATCTGCTGGGCGATGAAGGCAGCGCCTACTGGATCGCCGTGCGCGGCCTGAATGTGTACTCGAAAATGAGTGATGGCCGACTGCCGAAAGGTCCGCTGCACACCATCGTGAATGACTACCTGAAACTGACCCGCGACTTGGACTTGTGCGCGCAGGTGTATGGCGAAGGCGTGGGGTCGCGCACCGAGATCGCATGCCTGTCGCCACTGGTTGCGCACGCTGCGCAGGCGGGCGATGCCCACGCGCAACGCATCTACCAGGACGCCGGCCACGAGCTCGCGCAAATTGCGATCGCACTGTGCGCAGCACTCGGGTTTACCCCATCGGAACCCGTGTCGGTGTCGTACTCCGGCGGCGCGTTTCATGCCGGCGAATTATTGCTTGCCCCGCTACGCGCAGCCCTGCATCGTGCATGCACACGGTTTGATCTGCGCCCACCGCTGCACAGCCCCGAGATGGGCGCGGCGCTGTATGCGATGCGGTTGGCGACATCACGCTAAGCGGGCATGGCGAATGGTGAATGCCGAACGCCTCAAGCCTTCTTCACGAACTCCGACTTCAGCCCCATCTGGCCAATGCCATCAATCTTGCAGTCGATGTCGTGATCACCATCGACCAAGCGAATATTGCGCACCTTGGTGCCCACCTTCACCACCAACGATGAGCCCTTCACCTTCAGATCCTTGATCACGGTGACGGTATCGCCATCGGCCAACACATTGCCCACCGCATCCTTGATGATGTTGGCAGCGTCATCGGCGCCCGCATCAGCGGGCATCCACTCATGCGCGCATTCCGGGCAGACCCATTGCGCGCCGTCTTCGTAGGTGTATTCGCAATTGCATTGCGGGCAAGGTGGCAGCGTGGTCATGAGGTAGCCGGTGGCGTGTGGGGGTCTGCCATTTTACTCGCTTGCCCGATTTCGGCCTAACCTTGGCACCCCAAACCCGTTTGCGGATGAAGACATGACGCTGGACTGGATCGACCTGCGCAGTGACACCGTCACCCAACCCACCGCGGCAATGCGTGCGGCGATGCACGCGGCCGCAGTCGGCGACGATGTGTATGGCGAAGACCCCATGGTCAACCGCCTGCAACAACGGCTGGCCGATGATCTGGGTTTCGAGGCCGGCCTGTTTGTCCCCAGCGGCACGCAGTCCAACTTGCTGGCGTTGCTGGCCCACTGCGAGCGTGGCGATGAATACATCGTGGGCATGGACGCGCATACCTACAAATTCGAAGGCGGTGGCGCGGCCGTATTGGGCTCGATCCAACCGCAACCGATCGTGCAAGCCGACGACGGCTCGCTGCCGCTTGAGCGTGTGGCGGCCGCCATCAAACCGGTGGATCCGCACTTTGCGCGTACGCGCTTGCTGGCCCTGGAAAACACCTGGCACGGACGTGTACTGCCGCTGGACTATCTGCGCCAGGCGCGCGCGTTTTCACGCACGCACGGACTGGGCCTGCATCTGGACGGTGCGCGCTTGTTCAATGCGGCGATTGCCTGCAAGGTACCCGCCCGCGAGATTGCGCAGCAGTTCGATACGGTTTCCATTTGCCTGTCCAAGGGCCTCGGTGCACCGGTGGGATCGGTACTGGTGGGAAGTGCCGCCTTGATCGGGAAAGCACGCCGCTGGCGCAAGGTCTGCGGTGGCGGCTGGCGACAAGCCGGGATGTTGGCGGCGGGCTGCTTGCACGCGCTGGATCAGCATGTTGCACGTCTCGCCGACGACCACGCACGCGCCGCACAACTGGCCGACAACCTGGGCAAGATCGACGGCCTTACCCTGCTGGGCCAGCACACCAATATGGTGTTCATCGATGTGCCGGCGGAACGCCTGCGCGCACTCGACACGCACCTGCGCACCGCCGGCATCCGCATCAGCATCGGCTACCTGCCGACCCTGCGGCTGGTGACCCATCTGGACGTGGACGATGCCGGTATCGAACGCACCGTGGCGGCATTCGCTGACTTCTTCACCCGCTGACAAAGCGGGCACCGCGCATTCTCGCAAACGTAACTCGATCCATGCCATGGTGTGCCCCCATCCTGCAGGAGCAGCGCAATGCACACGTACAAAGTGGGTTATTTGGTGGGCAGCCTGGCCAAATCATCGATCAACCGCAAGCTGGCCAAGGCGCTGGCCAAGCTGGCACCACCAGAGCTGCAACTGCATGAAATCCGGATTGGCGAACTGCCGCTGTACAGCTACGACTACGACGCCGACTACCCCGACGTTGCGCGCCTGTTCAAACAGGCGATTGCCGATGTCGATGCAGTGCTGTTTGTTACCCCCGAATACAACCGTTCCATTCCTGGTGCGCTGAAAAACGCCATCGACTGGGCCAGTCGGCCGTGGGGCCAGAACGCCTTCAGCCGTAAACCCTCGGGCGTGGTGGGCACCTCCCCCGGCTCGATCGGCACCGCGGTGGCACAGCAGCATCTACGCAGCGTGCTGTGTTTTTGCAACTCACCACTGATGAATACGATGGAGGTCTATCTGCAAACCACACCAGACCTGATCGACGATGACGGCAATATCAGCAACCCCGGCACTGCTGATTTCCTGCGCAAGTACATGCAGGAATATGCGCTCTTTGTGCAGCGCGTACTAACGGTGCTTCCGCGCGAAAGTTGAGTGCCTGCGGCGGACCAATCGACCACGCCCGCTGGCCGGGATGACTGCAGTTCAGCACTCGCCATCGCCCGATTGCCGGGCCTGCACCACATCATGCTTGCGCCCCTTGAACGGCGCATACCAGCGCTGCAGGCGGGCGATATCGGTGGGCATGTCATCGCTCAATTCGAAGGCGGGGCCGATCACGATGCAGCGATTTGGGTAATCAAACGCGGCCACCACCACCGGCACACCCGCCGCGTGCGCGATGTGCCAGAAGCCCGGCTTCCACCGCTGCACTGGTTTGCGGGTACCCTCCGGCGCGATGGCATACCAAATCTGATCCCTGGCCTGCATCGCGGCCACGGCTTGTTCGACCACGCCCTGTGGTGCGCTGCGGTTGACCGGAATCACGCCCTGCCAACGCAGCAACGGCCCCATCAGTGGAATCTTGAACAAGCTGTGCTTGCCGAGGATCGACAACCGGATGCCCATCGCCAATTTGGCGGCAATGCCCCACACGCCATCCCAGTTGGACGAATGCGGCGCGGCAATCAACACCGCCTTGGCGATGTCCGGCAGCGCGCCCTGCATGCGCCAGCCGCCCAGCCGCAACACGCTGCGCCCCAACCACTGGGCAAGCCGGTAGCGCGGCATTTTGGGCACGTTTGGCGGCAGTGACAGCACCACCTGCTGCTTGTCTATCTCGCTCAATCCCAACTCCGCCCGGTCCGCCCCTGCTTGATGCTCGCACGTCCGCGCTTGTCACCCAAGCGGCGCTCTTTGGAGGCACGGCTGGGCTTGGTGGCGATACGCGGCGTGGGCGCGTGCAGACCGCTTTCGATGAATGCCGCCAGGCGCGTGCGCGCATCTTCACGGTTGCGTTCTTGCGTGCGAAAACGTTGCGCGGCAATCACCAACACGCCCTCGCTGGTGACCCGGCGGTCGCGCTTGGCCAACAGCCGCATGCGCACCGGTTCCGGCAACGACGGCGAGCCAGCCACGTCGAAACGCAATTCCACCGCGGTAGCCACCTTGTTGACGTTCTGCCCACCCGGCCCCGACGCCCGCACGAAGCGTTCGCTCAATTCGTCATCAACGATGGTGATGCGGCCAATCTGCATGCGGCCATTGTAGGGGCAAGCTCACGCCGCGGGCGCGGCCGCAAACAGCGCCAGCGCCTTGCCAAATTCGGCGTCCACCGGCGCAAATACTTCCACGTACGCACCCGTGTGGGGATGGGTAAACGCCAAGCGCTGCGCATGCAACAACATGCGGTGCATCCCCTGCATGCGGAAATTGCGATTGTGGCGGCCATCGCCGTGGCTGGAATCGCCAATCAGGTGATGGAACATGTGTTTGAGGTGACGGCGAATTTGCCGAAAGCGTCCGGTCTGCGGCGCGGCCCGCAGCCACGCATAGCGCGAAGTCGTAAAGCCCGCCGAAGGCAGCGGTAGCTCGCAGCGTGCCAACACCGAGAACCGGGTAACCGCAGGTTTCTTGTGCGGCTTGCCGGGACCGCCATCCAACGGGTAATCCACCGTGAATGCAGATTCGGCCGGCCAGCCCCGGCAGATCGCCCAATAGTCTTTTTCCACATCATGCGCCATCAGCGTCTTGCCCAGCGCAGAGGCGGTGTCGCGATCAAACGCCAGCAGCAGGCAACCGCTGGTTGCGCGGTCCAGCCGGTGCACCAAAAAAACAGGCTTGCCGAATTGCTTGCGCAAACGATCCGCGGCGAAGTCGGTTTCGCCGCGCGCCAACGCACTGTCATGCACCATCAAGCCAGCCGGCTTGTTCACCACTGCCAAAAACGCATCGGCATACAACACGTCCAGCGGCAGTGCGTGTGCCGCGGCGGCTGGCGTGAACGGGGCTGCTTCACTCATGCGCCCATCGTGGCGCAGTCGATCACGAAGCGGTATTTCACATCGCTCTTGAGCATACGCTCGTACGCGACGTCGATGGCTTGCGCGTCGATTATTTCGATATCGGCCACGATGCCGTGCCGGGCGCAGAAATCCAGCATCTCCTGGGTTTCCGGCAAGCCGCCAATCAACGACCCGGCAATGGCTTTGCGGCCAAATACCAGACCCATCACATTCGGGCTGGGGTGCGGCGAGGCCGGTGCACCGACCAGGCACATCGTGCCGTCGCGCTTGAGCAGATGGATAAAGCCATCCAGCACATGCGGCGCGGCCACGGTATTGAGAATGAAATCGAAACTGCCGGCGTGCGCTTGCATCTGCGCCTCATCACGCGAGTTCACCACGGCATCGGCGCCCAAGCGATGCGCCTCGGCACGCTTGGATTCGCTGGTGGTAAACGCCACCACCTGTGCGCCCATCGCATGCGCGATCTTGACGCCCATATGTCCCAACCCGCCGATACCCACGATACCGACCTTCTTGCCCGGCCCCGCACCCCAGTGCCGCAAGGGCGAGTAGGTGGTGATGCCCGCACAAAGCAGCGGCGCGACCGCGGCGAGTTGTTCGCCTGGGTGACGCACATGCAATACGAAACGCTGATCCACCACGATCCGCTGCGAATAGCCACCCAGCGTGTGGCCGGGCGCATCGGCGGTGGGGCTGTTGTAGGTGCCGATAATGCCTTTGCTGCAATACTGCTCCAGTCCCTCCTCGCAGGAAGCACAGGTGCGGCAGCTGTCCACCAGGCAGCCCACGCCCACCGTATCGCCCGCCTTGAACGCAGTGACGTCCGCGCCCACCGCGCTGACATGCCCCACGATTTCGTGCCCCGGCACGCACGGGTACACGGTGCCCGGCCATTCGCTGCGCACCGTGTGCAAATCGGAATGGCAGACGCCGCAATAGGCGATGTCGATCTGCACATCCTGCGGCCCCGGTGCGCGGCGCTCGATATCAATCGCAACGATGGGTTGGTCGGCCGCATGGGCCCCGAATGCGTGGGTGGTCATGGCATCACCGCAAGGCAAAGAAAGGAATCCGCACGATACGCTGGTCAACTGCCATTTGCAGCGGTGCCTGGGGCCCTCAGTTGTGCAATTTCCCGCCGCCGCAATGGCTGACTTCCATCTGCAAGGTGGCGTGTTCGATATTGAACGCTTCCTGCAAGACGTCAGCCACGTTTGCACGCACGCCATCGGCATCGACACTGCCATCTTGCAGCAACACATGCGCAGTCAGGATGGGTTCTTTCGAGCCCAACGCCCACACATGCAAATCATGCACCGTCGCCACGCCCGGCACCGCCTGCATGGCATCACGCAACACATCAATGTCCAACCCCGCAGGCACACCCTGCATCAACACATGCGCGGCTTGCTTCAACAGTACCCAGGTGCGCGGCAATACCCATAACCCCAGCAACACCGCCACGATCGGGTCCACCACGGTCCAACCGGTGAAATGGATCACCACGGCACCGGCGATCACACCCAATGAGCCCAGCATGTCGCTCCACACTTCTAGGTACGCGCCTTGCATATTCAGGTTTTCGCCGGCTCCGGCGGCCAGCAATTTCATCGACATAAGGTTCGCCAGCAACCCCACCACCGCCACGATCAACATGCTGGCGGAGGCCACCTCTTGCGGATTGCGAAAGCGCCCGATCGCCTCCCACAAAATGTAGCCGGCGACCAAAAACAACAGGCTGGAATTGATCAACGCACCAATCGCCTCCATCCGCGCATAGCCATAACTGCGACGCGCATCGGCCGGTCGCCGGCTCATGCGCACGGCAAACAACGACACCCCCAGCGCGGCCACGTCGGTCATCATGTGCGCCGCATCCGAGAGCAGCGCCAGACTGTTGGCCAGCAGGCCACCGGCGACCTCCACCAGCAAGACGAGGAAGGTCAGCCCGAAGGCAATCCACAAGGGTTTTTCATGCTTGATCACCGCCGGCACATGACTGTGCCCCGGCGCGCCGTGGTCATGCGCGTGCGCGTGGCCGTGAGACGCAGTGTGGGCGTCGTGGTTGCTGTGGTGGTGCGAATGCGCGGTGCCCATGGGGAGGATTCGTGGTGGATGGCTGCGGCACCTTAACGATGCCGCAGGCCGTACACAATTTCATCGCCGCGGCCACGCCGCCAACAGCGCCCACAGCCCACCCAGGCCCGCAATCCACGTCGATACCGGCAGCGCCAGCACCTTCGGCCCGCCGGCATCCATCGCGTACAACACCACCGCCACGATCAGCAGGCCCATCCCGAGGATCGAGGACACGATGCGGCGTTGCATCGCCTTCAACACCTGTGCGATTTCACGCACATCGGCCGAGTGCATGCCCAGCCGATGACTGCCATCCACTTGCTGCTGCAACCACGCATGCAACAGGCGCGGCATGTCGGGGGCGCGGGTGATCAACTCCGGCATCCGCTTGCGCAATTCACCCAGCAGGCGCTTGCGGCTGTAGCGCTCGCGCAGGATGGTTTCCAGAACGGGTTTTGCCACCGCCCAAATGTCGATGTTCGGGTCCAACTGGCGGCCCACGCCTTCGATATTGAGCAAGGTTTTTTGCAACAGGATCAGCTGCGGTTGCAGCGTCAATTCGTAGCGCTGCGCAGTGCGGAACAATTTCACCAGCACTTCGGCCAATGAAATTTCACTCAGCGGCCGGGTGAAGTACGGCTCGCACACCGCACGCGCGGCGGCCTCCAGCTCATCAATGCGGATATGTGCCGGCATCCAGCCAGCCTGCACATGCAACTCGGCGATGCGGCGATAGTCGCGATTGAAGATCGCCATGAAATTTTCCGCAAGGTAGTACTGATCCTCGCTGGAGAGCTGGCCCATGATGCCGAAATCCAGCGCGATGAAACGCGGATCGCTTTTGCGCGTGGCATCCACCCAGATGTTGCCGGCGTGCGCATCGGCATGGAAAAAATTATCGCGGAACACTTGTTGATAAAACACCCGCACGCCTTTGGCCGCCAAGGCTTTGCGGTCGATGCCGGCGGCGTCCAGCGCCTTCACGTCATCGGATGGGATGCCGCGCACGCGCTCCATCGTCATTGCGCGCTCGGCCGTATGCGACCAGATGATTTCCGGTACGTACAAGTCCGCCGAGTCTTGCCAATTGCGGCGCAGCAGGCTGGCGTTGCCGGCTTCGCGTTGCAGGTCGAGTTCGGCGGCCAGCGTGTTCTGGATCTCGGCCACGATTTCGCGCGGGCGGATTTTGTCGGCGCTGGGGTGGGCGCGCTCCACCACTGCGGCAACGTTGTTCAGCAGAGCGATATCCGCCGCGATTTGTTTTTCGATGCCAGGGCGCAGCACCTTGACCACCACCTCGCGCCCCTCGTGCAGGGTGGCGGCATGCACCTGCGCGATGCTGGCCGAGGCCAGCGGGGTGGTGTCGAAGCTGGCATACGCATCGGTAATGCTGCGGCCCAATGCGGCTTCCACCAAGATCCGCGCTTGCCTCCCATCGAACGGTGCCACCCGGTCTTGCAATTGGGTCAATTCATCGGCGATATCGGGCGGCACCAAATCCCGGCGTGTGGAAAGAATCTGCCCGAACTTGACGAAGATCGGCCCCAATTCCTGCAAGGCCAAGCGCAAGCGAGCGCCCCGCGACATCGCCGCCACCTCACGCGATGCACGCGGTACAAACGGCCGCATCAACTTCAGCCAACGCTCTGCGGGCGTGTCATCCAGCAAATCATCCAACCGATAGCGCAACAACACGCGACCAATGCGCCAGGCCCGCAGCGCAGCCTTCATGCGGGCAATCCTCGCTCGCGGCGCAGGCGTGCGATTTTTGCGGCAATCCGTTCTGCGTCATCGCGCAGTGCGTCCACATCATCATGGAACGCATCCAGTTCAGCGCGTGGCACCACGTCGCGGCTTTCTTCGGTCAAATACTCAGCCGTGGTTTCTGCCAGATTGCGGCCCGCCACCTGTGCCTGCTTGAGCGCAGCGCGCACCGCCTTGGCAATTTGCACGCCCAGCACCTCGCCAAACAGATTGACGAAGGGCAATTGCCAATCGGGGTCAAACCCTTGCGCCAACTTCTGCAGGCGGCGCGCCAGTTCAGCATCCCCTTCGATACGCAGTTTGCCCACCGGCGGCGCGTGATTGCTGCGCAACATCGGCAATTGCCGGAGCAGGCCGCCCAAGCTGCTGCGCACGCCCAGATCCGGCTCGGCATCGGCATCCACCGGGCCTACGCGCAGAGCATCACCGGCCACCGTGATTTGCAGCGCAAGCGGAGGCGCGGTCAGCGTCAGTGCCACCCGCTGCCCATCCAGTGCCGCAAGGCCTGCGCAGGTATCCGTATCCAACGCCAGCGTGTGATTCAGCGCGATTTCCAGCGCTTTGCCGGCTGGCTGTTTCCAATTGAAGGGCAATCCAGTCATGCCGGCATTGTAGCGGTGGGAACGCGCTACGCCTTGCCCGCGACCAAGGCGGCCCGCAGCCGCGCCAAGCCTTCATTCATGCTCACCTGCGGCACATAGCCAAAATCGCGGGTGGCCGGCGCCATGGCATACCAATGTGCGGTACTCAGTTGTTCGGCCAGAAAGCGCGTCATCGGCGGTTCACCGCGCAGGGGCAGCAACGTCCACGCCCCTTCGCAAAACGCACCCAGTGCATACGCCAAGCGAAATGGCAGCGTGGCATGCACTTGCGGCGCATCGGCGGCGCGCAGTAAGCCATTCAAGACCTCACGCAATGGCCATGGTTCGCCATTGCTGATGAAGTAGGCGTTGCCGGCGCAAGCCGCACCCGGCTGCAAGGCCGCCAGCGCATCCAGATGCGCCTGCGCCGCGTTGTCGATGTAGGTGGTATCCACCAAATTATTGCCATCGCCCACCAAGCGCAGCCGCCCACTGCGTGCGCGCGCCACCAGCTTCGGCAGAATCTGGGTGTCACCCGGCCCCCAGATCAGGCGCGGACGCAGTGCAATGGTGGCCAGTTGCGCATCGTTGGCGGCCAGTACTTCGCGCTCGGCAATGATTTTGCTGGCGGCGTAATGCGCCTTCACGCCTTCGCCATAGGGCACCGCATCGGCACCCAAGCCTTCCACCGGATGGGTGGCGCGATGCACCACGCTAGGCGTGGAGGTGTGTACCAACTTGCCGATGCCATGCGTGCGGCACGCGGCAATCACATGCCGCGTGCCCAGCACATTGGCGCTGAAATAGCTGGCATAACTGCCCCAGGTCCCGGCCTTGGCAGCGTTATGCAGCACGGCATCGAAACCTTCGGCAAAGGCCTGCTGCACGGCGTCAGGGTCTGCCAAATCGCCCTGCAACTGGCGCACCCCCAGCACATCCAACCCTGCATGCCGGCTGCGGCTGAAACTGGCCACAGCGTGACCTTGCGCCAGCAAGCCGCGGCACAGGGCTTGGCCAAGAAATCCACCGCCACCAGTAACAAGTACCTTCATTGTGCTTGTTTGATTCGCAATTTTTTCGCCGCCCACACCGCCAATTTCTCGCGGCTGATTTTGGCGTTGTGGCGGATATCCACCGGGAACGGTTTGGGGTAATGCAGGAAGTGGCTGATCTTGGCGGTGTGCACCAAGCCATTGGCGATATAGCGCAGTTCATCGGCCACTTCGACGGGATTTGCACGGCTACCCGTGTTGAGCTCGAACAACAGCACGGGTGTCTGCTTGCCGGCTTCGCCTACGCCCACCAGTGCGGTGCGCGCAACATCCGGGCGGGTGTTGAAATACGGTTCGACCTGTTCCGTGCACAGGGTGGTCACCTCGTCCATCACCACGCGTTGTGATTTACGCCCGCAGAACCAGAGCCGGCCGTCTGCATCGAACCAACCCAAGTCCCCCATGCGATGCACGATACGGGTGCTGCCATCGCTCAAGGTCTCCTGGATTTTGGCCAACGCTGTCTGCGCATCACGATTGTAATAACTGTCGGTCGCACTGGGCCCGGCCACTGTAATTTCGCCCACTTGGCCGGCGCCCACTTGCAAGCTGTTGTCCCAATGTGCAATCGCGGTATCGCTGATGCGGATGATGCGCACCTCATTGGGTGCTACCGGTCGTCCCACGCAGGTGCCGGCACCGGTTTCGGTGCGGCTGCGCAGGGCCAGCAATTCACGGCCTTCGATCACCGCGACCGGCAGGCATTCGGTGGCACCGTAGGGTGTCCAGAATTGGGCATCCTTCGGCAACAGCTCCAACATGCGCTGCACCACCTGCGGCGGCACCGGCGCGCCGGCACTGGTGACACGCCGGATACTGGGCAGGGATTCGCCATATTCGGCCAGCACCCGCATCAAGGCCGGCGAGCCAAACAACTGGGTGACACCAAACCGGGTGATCGCCTTGTGCAGCTTGCGTGGGTTGGCTTTGGCAGGACGCGTGGGATCCATGTCGGGAATGATGCTGGTCAGGCCCAGTGCGGGATCGAACAAGGCAAATGGAGGGAAGGTGGGCAGATCAATACCACCGGCCTCAATCCCGAATGCCCTCCCCAGCATTTCAATTTGTGCGATGAAATGCCGATGCCGATACACCACGCCCTTGGGCACACCGGTGCTGCCGCTGGTGAACAGGATCGCCGCCACCTCATCGCCGCCAGTGGCGGCCAACTGCGGGCCTGCACCCGCACCTTCGGCCTCCACCTGCGCCAAGGTGGCATCGGCCCACCATGCATTGCGCCCGGTGGTAATTCGCACATGCGCAGAGCTGGCCCAGCCCAATAATTTTTTGGCCAACATCGCCAAGGGAATGCCGATAAATGCCTGCGGCTGTGCTTCATCCAAACATTGCTTCAACGCGCGCTTGGCAATCCCCGGATCCACCAACACCGGTACTGCGCCGCGCTTGAATAGCGCAAACATCAGCAGGAAAAACTCCGGGGTGGGCCGCACCATCACCACCACCCGGCTGCCGCGCGCGATGCCGCGCTTGCCCAGCCCTGCGGCAATGGCATCGCTGCGTGCATCCAGCTGGGCGTAACTCAGAGCTTTGGAATAGCGCCCCAAACGCCCCGGCGTGCGCATTGCCGCTTGCTCTGGCGTGGCCAATGCCAAGCGCGGCAGCGCAGCGGCGATATTACGTGTGACGGAGGACTGCATTGGCAGCATGGTTGCATGATCGCTGCAGATTGTCGCCCAATTGCGTCGAAAACACTTGCATGCAACGCGAATCCGGCAAAAAATCGCGCCCTGTTCCCGTCACTGGCCGGATAAGGCTCGGCATTCCATGCATCCCTGTCTCAGCTGTGGCGCTTGTTGTGCCTATTTCCGGGTCAGCTTTCATTGGTCCGAAGCCGACCCTGCCCTGGGCGGGGTGGTGCCGTCGGAGCTGACCGAGACTCTGCGTACCCACGAGCGCGTGATGCGTGGTACTTCGCAAGTGCAACCGCGCTGCATCGCACTGGATGCCGACATCGGCCGCTATAGCCGCTGCACGATCCACGACCGGCGACCATCGGTTTGCGCCTTGGTGCCAGCCAGCTGGGAGTTTGGTGCCAGCAGTGCGCAGTGCGACAAAGCACGCGTGGCACATGGTTTGCCGGTGTTGGCAGCAGACGACTGGATTGATGTGAGTGAGGCCGATAAAAATCCGCTGCCGCAGCTTTGACTCAGCGTGCTTCATTCACAATGGATTGGCGTCCAAAAAGCGCCGAATCGCTGGCACCAGGACTTCGTGTTTGTCCTCCATCACATAATGACCGGCATCGTCGAACTCACGCACCAGTGCACGCGGTAGCGCACGCCGGAAGCCGGCCAAAAAATGTTTGTCGAACACAAAATCCCGCAGCCCCCAACCGATGAATACCGGGCGATCGGCATAGCTTGCCAGCGCCTGCGCGCTGGCCTGCACCACAGGCATGGCGCGATCCCCCGCGTGCAGGGGAATGTCTTGCATGAAGCGCAGGGTGGAAATCGCCTTGTCCCAGCCGTTGTACACATCGGCATACGCTGCACGCACGTCCTTGGGCAGCGCCCGCACCGTGCCGAAGCGCGCCGCGCCGCGTGCAAACAAGTTGAAGCGGCGAATCAGCCAGCCGCCCAAACGCGAGTCGCGCCCCATCGCCAGCCGCAGCGGAAACCGCTTGCTGCCGGGCAACGGGAAGGCAGCGGTATTGGTGATCACCAGCCGCTTGATCCGCATCGGGTCACGCAGCGCCCAGCCAAACCCGATCATCCCGCCCCAGTCGTGCACCGCAAGCGTCACCGGCCCGGTGATGCCCAGATGCGCGAGCAATGCATCCACATCCTCAATCCGCGACTGCAAGGTGTAGTCGTACTGCGGCGATGCTGAAGGTGCGTCATCGGGCTTGTCACTCAGGCCCATGCCCACGTGGTCGGGCACGATGCAGCGGTAGCTGTCGCGCAGCCCCAACACCAGATGCCGCCAGTAATAACTCCACGACGGATTGCCGTGCAGCATGACGATAACCTCGCCATCCCGCGGCCCCTCATCAAGGAAGGACATGCTGATGCCGGGGCGCGCGGCAAAGCGCTGCGGCGTAAATGGATAATCTGGAAATTGCATGCGCATATTGTACTGGGCTGTTGCGATCAGGCCGCACCATGCGCAACGTGGCGCTGCATCAAACAAGTCAGGCCGCAGTGTGGTCACGCAAAATAACGCCGCGCCGATCTTCGCAAAACAGATAAACCTGCGTGCCACACAGTGGGCAAGTAGATGCAGCGGTCAATGCCGGCACTACATCAAATTCCCGAGGATCATCAACACGACCGTCAGCACGATAGTGATTGCCGCAAACACAATACCCAGCACCGCGAAGATTTTTTTGCGGTTGGACTGCACCACGCCACCAATACCCAGCCCGATGGCCAATACATCCACCAGCAGTAAACCGATGATCCCGGCCCCTAATACCAGTGCCTCGGGCGAATTCTCATCCATCCCGCTTTCGGACGCGGCCTCTATCACACCCGCCGTGACGATCAAAATGAATTGCAACAAACCCACACACAGGCTGATGACAAATGCCGCCACCCCCAGCCCGGAATGTTTGTGCTCCTGCACTTGGCTGTCGTTGAAACTGATCCCCGAATTCATTTTGCCCCGCAGTGTGTTGTGCAGATCTGGCGCCCCCTCACCACTCCACTTCCGCCATCGAACAGTTCAGGCCGGAGCCAATTCCCAGCAGGGCAATGCGGCTGCCTTTTTTCAGGCGGCCCATTTCACGCAACTTGCTCAGCACAATCGGCACGCTGGCCGGGCCGATGTTGCCGTGTTCACCAAAGATCGTCATGACTTTCTTGGGGTCAATGCCCATTGCCTTGGTAAACGCGGCGGTGTGCACTTTGCTGACCTGATGGATGACGTATTCGTCCAGCTCGGAGGCCACCCAGCCCAGCTTCTGCTTGGCCACATCAAACGTTTTGGTGGCCAGCTTCACGCCTTCGATCAACAGCATGCGGGTATCGGTGATCATGCCGTCGAGATTGCCACGGCAGAGCTTGTTCCACTCGGTGGCCGCGCGCGTCACGCCGCCCTTGTAGCGGGGTGCGCCGGGAGCCAATTCGGCGCGTGCCAAGACCATGGCGGCAGCACCGGAACCCAGGGTGAGGGTGGCCAGCTCGTTGCGGAAATCATCTTCGGTGACGTCGTCGCGCATCATGCGCTCCAGCGTTTTTTCATAGGCAAGATTGGCGGTTTCACCATCCACGATCAGTGCGTAGTCAATTTCGCCACGCTCGATCATGCGGCTGGCAATATCCATGCCATTGATGAAGGCCAGGCACGCATTGGCGACATCGAAATTCTGGCAGGTGTCGGGCAGACCGAGGTTGCCGCTGACAATGGATGCCGTTGATGGCTCCAGATAATCACGGCTGACCGAGGTATTGACCAGCAGCCCTACTTTGTCCGGGTCGATACCGGCATCACCCAGCGCCTTCACACCGGCCAAGGTGGCTGCATCCGAGGCCAGCACTTCCCCATCCCATAGGCGACGGGCGTGGATGCCGGCAATATCACCGAGCACGTCGATCTTGATCCCCAGCCGATCCAGCGTGGGCTTCAGGCGCAGGTTGATCTCATCCGAACTCAAGCGACGCGGGGCGTCGATATGGGCCAAACCGGCAATGGCAACACGTTGAAACAGCATGGGCAGACACTCGCACAGGCACCAACGCGGTGCCGGAACCGCACAGGATAGCGCGTTTCACGACCATACGCTTACGTATTGAAATTTTGTGCGGCCCATCAACGTTGGCCCCGGCTGCCTCAGCTGCAGCGCCACATCGCCCAGCGCTGTTCACCATCCCGTGGCGGACCGAGCGGGCTGATGCGGTTGGCCGCCAACCCGGGGGCCTCGTTGCGAGCCAAGGTTTCCAATTCATCACGCACCTGGGTGTCATTGCGCTCGTAGAAACCAACTTTATGAGTGATCGATACCGCGACCTCGCCACGGCTTTCGCACGCACTGGGGGCACGGCTCAACACCTGTACCTGCTTGGCCCCCGGCGCTAGTTTGACGAAGGTACATGCGGGCAACGCCAGTACGGCACAGGACAGCAGGATCACTCGCATCACGGGCATCGGATTGTCTCGGCATCGGCAAAAGAAAGCCCGCCAAGTGTGGCGGGCTTTCGGTGCAACAGGATGAACGGCATGTCTACTTCAAGGCATGCTTACTTCTTCACCACCGGTTTGCCATCGGCATCCAGCACGGTGACTTCACCCAGCTTCAGTGCCTCCACCGGGCCTTGGGTCTTGGACAAGTCACCGACCACCAGCCACGTCAGTGCTTGGCTGGCCAACACCTTGGCCGCAGCGTTCACCTGTTCCGGGGTCATGGCCTCGATCTCGGCGCTGCGCTTGAACACGTAATCATCCGGACGGCCATACAGGGCATTACTGGAAATGGTATTCATCACCGCCGAAGCCGTTTCGTAGGCACCCGGCAACGTCAAGGTCAGCACCTTCTTCATGCCGGCCACTTCCTCGGCACTGGCCGGACGCTTGCCACTGGTGTAATCGCCGAGTTCGCGCTGCATTTCCGCCATCGCCTCACCGGTCTTGTCGATCTGCACCGGTGCGCTGGCCCGCCACAAGCGCTGCCCCACCGCACTACCGGCACCACTACCGGCACCGTATGACCAGTGCTTGTCTTCACGCAGATTCATGTTCAAACGTGCGGTGAAGTCGCCACCGATCACCATATTGGCCATGTCGTACTGCACCGACTTGGCATCGTTGCTGGACGGCAGGGTTTCTGCGGCCACGATATTGGCCTGCACGGCGCCGGGCTGGTCGATCATGAAGACACGTGCCTTGGGCTGTGCCGCCGCCATCGGGATCGCTGCTGCAGCACTGCGTTTGCCGGCCGCTTGCCAATCGCCAAACTGCTTTTCCAGCAATGGCAGGATTTCCTTCAACGTGGTGTCACCCACCACCACCAAGGTGGCGTCCTGCGGGCGCAGGGCGGTGTCATGCCAGGTTTGGATGTCGGCGCGAGTCAGCCCTGCAATCGCCGCCTCGGTGCCATTGCTTGGGTTGGCATACGGATGTCCCGCGCCATACACCAAGCCCGGCAGGACGCGCCGCACCAAACCATTGGGATTGGCTTTTTCTTGCTTGATGCCGGCAATCCATTGGCCGCGCACGCGGTCGATGTCGGCCTGCTCGAAACGCGGCTTGCGCAGCATATCGGCATACAGCGCCATCGACGGCTCCAGATTCTGCTTCAACGCTGACAAATAGACACTGCTGCTGTCAAGGCCAGCGCTGGCCCCCACCGTGGCACCCAGCGCCTGCGCGCGATCGGCAAATGCCAGTGCATCCAAATCACCAGCGCCTTCATCCAGCAGGCCAATGCTGAAATTGGCCATGCCCGGCTTGTCGGCCGGATCCACTGCAGCGCCCCCACGGAAGTCATAGCTCATCTGCACCACCGGGATGTCATGGCGCTCGGCCAAAATGACCTTGGTGCCGTTGCGCAAGGTAGCGTGCTGCTGCGCCGGGAACACCAACTTCGGGAAGCTGGTCGGCATCGGCACGCCCTTGCTGCGGTTCACCGTGGATGCAGTGGTCTTGTACTTGGCATCCACTTTGGGCGTATTGAACGGGGTCGGCTTGACCGTGGCCTCCTCGGTAATCGCCACGCGCTTGCCCGGGTTCACCACCAAGGTGTGGCTACCCTTGCCCGCGCCCAACCAGGCATTGCCGCTGGCACGCAGGTTTTCCGGGGTGGCTTCGGCCAGCGTTTTCAGACTGTCGCGGAAGCAGCCAGGATTGCCCATGAACACCGCGCATTCGGCCAGCGCATCGGCCTTGCCGCCAAACCCGCCAATGCGCTCCACGCCACGGATCCAACCGGCTTCGGTGGCGGTGCGATTGCGCGTCACTTCGTCGGCACTGGGACCGTCTTTCAACAATTTATTCAATTCTTCGTCGATGACCGCCTCGACCTTGGCCACGTCCACGCCCTGCTTGACGGCAGCAGTGATCATGAAGGTGCTGCTCAACTGCGAGCCGTAGGCACCGGCGCTGACGCTGTCCACCAGTTTGTCTTGATGTACCAGACGCCTCTCCAAGCGCGACGATTTGCCGCCGCCCAGAATTTGCGCCAGCAATTGCAAGCGGTCCAGATCCGGGGTGCCGTACTGCGCCACATTCCATACCCGGTAGATGCGCGACTGCGGCACCGTGTCGGTCATTTCACTGCGCGAATTGCTGGTGTGCGCGGCCACATCCACCTTCGGCTGGGTCATAGTGGGTGTTGCGGGAATATCACCAAAGAACTTGCTCACCTTTTCCTTGGCGGTGGCCAGATCGATGTCACCGGCCAGCACCAGCACCGCGTTATTCGGGCCGTACCAGGTCTTGAACCAAGTCTTCACATCCTCCAGCGAGGCCGCGTTGAGGTCGTTCATCGAGCCAATGGTGCTGTGGTGGTAAGGGTGACCAGCCGGGTACATGATCTTGCCCAGCTCGTCCCACACTTGCCCGTAGGGTTGGTTTTCGCCCTGACGCTTCTCGTTTTGCACCACGCCGCGCTGCTCGTCCAAGGTCTTCTGGTCGATCGCACCCAGCAGGTGGCCCATGCGGTCGGACTCCATCCACAGCGCAGTATCCAGCGCGGTGGTCGGCACGTTTTCAAAATAGTTGGTGCGGTCGGAATTGGTGGTGCCGTTCTGGTTGGTGGCACCGATGTCCTTGAACGGGGCAAAGAACTCGCCGGGCGCGTTTTCGCTGCCGTTGAACATCAGGTGCTCGAACAAATGGGCAAAGCCGGTGCGGCCGGCCGGCTCGTCTTTGCTGCCCACGTGGTACCACACGTTGACCGCCACGATCGGGGCCTTGCGGTCGGTGTGCACCACTACGCGCAAGCCGTTGGGAAGCGTGAAACTTTCGTATTTGATATCCACCGCCGGTGCGTTGGCCGCTTGCACGGTGGGGGCATAGGTACCGGCTGACAGCGCGGTGGCAAGGGCAAACGCCAGCGCGGCGGGACGAAGCATGGACATCGGCAACTCCTGTAATGGGCGTCACGAACGACGCGGTGAGCCTGCAATGATAGCTGCCATCCTTGATTGCCTGCAGCAGACAAAAGTCACGCCAGCGCCCACGCTCTACAATGCACGCATGGTTCACGTCATCCTGCATCGCCCGGAGATCCCGCCCAACACCGGCAACGTGATCCGGCTGTGCGCCAATACCGGCGCGCAGCTGCACTTGGTGCGTCCATTGGGATTTGCTCTCGATGACAAGCAACTGCGCCGCGCCGGGCTGGACTACCACGAATACGCTCCGATGCAGGTGCACGACGACTTGGCCGCCGCACTGACCGCCATTGCAGCCAGCCAAAGCAGCGCGCCGCGCGTGTTCGCACTGTCCACCCGTGGCCGGGTGCGCTACGACAGCCCCACCTACCGCGTTGGCGATGTGTTTTTGTTCGGCAGCGAAACCGCCGGCTTACCCGCCGATGTGTTGGACGACATCCCGGCAAGTCAACGCCTGCGCCTGCCGATGCGGCCCAATAACCGCAGCCTCAACCTGTCCAATACGGTGGCGGTGATGGTGTTTGAAGCGTGGCGACAGCAGGGTTTTGATGGCTGCGCCTGACGCCAAGCCGCGCCGCATCCGTCTTTAATCCACCAAATCCACATTGCGCGTGATCTGGCCAGTCAGCAGATCCATCCGCAGCAGTTGCGACGAGTTCGCCACCAACAGTTGATTGCCCTGCTGCACAAACTGCTCGTTATCGAACCCGTTGGCCCAGTCGCCGCGCTGCTGCGGCAGCGGCGTGCTCCAGCGGGTGGCCAACGTGGCGGCATCCACCAGCGACAGCAGCTTGTGCTGGCCGCTGTCTTTCACGGTGTTGGACAACACCAGAAAACCACCATCCACTTGCGTTGCCGGCGAGAAGTGATCCTCGGTGTCATGGCCAAGCATCAAATACTTGGGCCTGAGAAAATCTTCCGTCGACCGCCGTGACTGCCCGCGCGCTGCCACCTCAATGTAGCGTCGCCCGTCCCCGGCTTCGCGCAGACTCTTGGGCAATTCACCGCGAAGCGGATCGTCGATATCCAGCCGTTCGAAGTCACCAGTGACCGGCTGCGCGGTGCCACTGTCCGGGTTCAGCTGGTATTTGCGCCCATCGCTGGCTTCCATGATGAAGGCACTCAGCTGCTCGCGGCTACGATAGAAATCGGTACCGTGGACGCCGCCCAGCGCCGGGTTACGCTCGGCAATGGCCTTGCCCGTCAGGGTGACTTGCTGTGTAGCGATCGAGAACACGAACGGAGCCTGCGCTTGACCCTTGCTATTGGAACATGCGATCAGTACATGCGCCTCACTCACAGCACCGAGCTGCGGATACGTGCAATCGAACTCCCGCGGCTTCAGCGGTTTGGCCAGCAGTTTCTGACCGGTGCTCGAATCGACGACTTGCAGGTAATAGGTGAGCGACCCATTGCTGACGGAACGACCGCCGGTGCGTTGATAGGAAAAGATGAACACGCTCTGGTAGATGTACGCGTAGTACTTGCCGCTGGGGCTGAACTTGCCTTGGAACACCGTCGGCACTTGGCGGCCGATGTGCGAACACGCGGCCAGCAGCGCTGCGCATGCAATGAACACTAAATGGCGGAGCAGGGATTGGTGCGTGCCCATCATCGTGCTGGCTTTCCTTTGGTGCTTTTAGACATCTGTACGCCGGGCTGGCGCTAAAGCGGACAACACCTGGCCAAAGGTACCGCTTTCAGGGCCAAGCGTAAG
>NZ_CALMPC010000053.1:0-3542 GCF_937872235.1 uncultured Thermomonas sp. | reverse complement strand
ACCAGAACCACGGTATCGCAATTGCATTGCGTGCGATGGAAGCCCCGCTGCGCGAAATCGTCACCAATGCCGGTGAAGAGCCCAGCGTGGTGCTGAACCGCGTTGCCGAAGGCAAGGGTGCGTTCGGCTACAACGCCGCCAACGGCGAGTTCGGCGACATGATCGAGTTCGGCATCCTGGACCCGACCAAGGTCACCCGCACCGCGCTGCAGAACGCGGCGTCGATCGCCGGCCTGATGATCACCACCGAAGCGATGGTGGCGGATGCACCGAAGAAAGACGAACCGGCCATGCCTGCCGGTGGTGGTATGGGCGGCATGGGCGGCATGGATTTCTGAGCCCTGCCAGTTGCCATCTTCAAGCTTGACCACGAAACCCGGCCCTGCGCCGGGTTTCGTGTTTTTTGGCGTCAAAAATGTGAAGACTGCTGCGGGGCAACTAAATCGGAACTTCGGTGCAACTCAGGCATTGTTGTCCACATGCGGCAGTGCCTCGCCACATTTGCGGCAAAACCAGGCGTCGTCGTCGTGCTCGCCCAAGCTGCACTGCGGGCAGCGCAGCTGCACGCGGCCGCGCGAACGCATCGTGCGCGCCAGTTCGGCGGTGTAGATGCCGGTGGGCACCACGATGATGCTGTAGCCGATGATGATCAGCATGGAGGTCAGGAAGCGCCCCAGCCCGGTGGCAGGCGACAGGTCGCCATAGCCCACCGTCGCCATCGTCACCACCGCCCAGTACATGCCGGTGGGGATGCTGACGAAGCCGTGCTGCGGGCCTTCGACCACGTACATCAGTGCGCCGAAGATCACCGCGATGGTAAGCAGGGTCAGCACGAAGATCAGGATCTTGCGCCGACTGCGGATCAGAGCGTGGGTCAGCAGGCCTGCCTCGTCGGAATACTTCACCAGCTTGAGGATCCGGAAGATCCGCAGCAGGCGGAGGATGCGCACCACCGTCAGCGATGCGCTGGCCGGGAACAGCAGTGACAGGAAGGTCGGCAGGATCGCCAGCAGGTCGACGATGCCGAGGAAGCTGCGCGCATAGCGCAACGGTTCGCGCACCACCCAGATCCGCAGCGAGTACTCCAGCGCAAACAACAGGGTAAACACCCATTCCGCCAGGTACAGCTGGAAGTGCCAGCGCGCCTTCACCTCCGGGTCGCTGTCCAGCAGCACCACCAGTACGCTGGCGACGATGATGGCGATCAGTGCAAGGTCGAAATTGCGCTCGCTGCGGCTTTCGTGGTGGAACATCAGGCGATACAACCGGTAGCGCAAGCCTTCCCGGTTGGCGGGTTGCAGGACGGGGGCGAAGAATTCGCCGCCGCCATCGTTGCCCCGCGTCGGCTTCACATCACCCATGTCAGAGCACTTGGAATGCCGCGCGCGCCGCAGCGATGGTGTCAATAATCACCTCGTCAGTGTGCGCAATGGACATAAATCCAGCCTCGAACGCGGAAGGGGCAAGATACACGCCACGCTCACGCATGGCATGGAAGAAGCGGTTGAATGCGGCGTTGTCGCAGGCCATCGCCTGTGCGTAGGTATCCACCCGCTCACTGCTGAAGAACATGCCGAACATGCCGCCTACGCGTTGGGTGGTGAAGGCGACGCCCGCATCGTGTGCGGCGGCTTCCAAGCCATCACACAGCGCATGCGTTTTTGCTTCCAATGCGTCGTAGAAACCCGGCGCTTGGATGAGCGCCAGCATCGCAAGCCCAGCCGCCATTGCCACCGGATTGCCACTCAGTGTGCCGGCCTGGTAGATCGGGCCGCGCGGTGCGATTTGTTGCATCAAATCGCGGCGCCCGCCGTATGCACCTACCGGCATGCCGCCACCGATGATCTTGCCGAAGGTGGACAGATCCGGCACCACCCCATAGCGCGCCTGCGCGCCGCCGAGTGCAACGCGGAAGCCGGTCATCACTTCGTCGAAGATCAGCAGCGCGCCATGCTGCGTGCACAGTGCGCGCAGGTGTTGCAAGTAGCCATCGCGCGGCGGCAGGCAATTGGCATTACCCACCACCGGTTCGATGATGAGTGCGGCGATGTCGCTGCCGCAGTCGTCAAACAGGTGGGTTGCAGCATCAAAATCGTTGTAGGGCAGCGTCAAGGTCAAGTCGGCCAAGGCCTTGGGGACGCCCGGTGAAGTGGGCACGCCGAAGGTCAATGCACCGCTGCCGGCCTTGACCAAAAACGAATCGCCATGACCGTGATAGCAGCCTTCGAATTTGACGATTTTCATGCGCCCGGTTGCACCACGCGCCAGCCGAATTGCCGACAGTGTGGCCTCGGTACCGGAGTTGACCATGCGCACCATTTCGCAACTGGGAATCAGCTGGGTGATGGTTTCGGCCATCGTCACTTCCAGCGGATTGGGTGTACCAAAGCTCAGGCCATTGCGTGCCGTGTCAATCACCGATTGCAGCACCTTCGGATGATTGTGGCCCACGATCATCGGCCCCCACGAGCCCACGTAATCGATATAGCGATTGCCGTCGACATCGAACAAATACGGCCCCTCCGCGCGCTGCACAAAAAACGGTTCGCCACCTACCGATTTGAACGCGCGCACTGGCGAATTGACGCCCCCCGGTAGCAAGGTTTGGGCGCGAGTGAACAGGGCGTGCGAGTGGTCTAAGTTCATGTGAGTCTGCGGTGACGAAGCGGCTAGAAAAGTGTGCGAAGGCTGCGCGAGGGTGGGACAATCCTCGCAACTATCTTTGGATTATCGCGCCAATGTCTGCTCCCGTCTCCGATGCCCCCTTTCGCAGTTACATGTGCGTGGTTTGCGGTCATGTTTATGACGAGGCGCAAGGGGCACCCGAGGACGGCATTGCCCCCGGGACACGCTGGGAGGATATCCCCGACACGTGGACGTGCCCGGACTGTGGCGTGGGCAAGGACGACTACGAATTGATCGTGGACTGAGCGGTCACTTGGCTTGCGGGATGCCGGGGCCAAATTTCAGCAGGGCACCATCTTGCAGCTTGAGCTTCTCGGCCTGCCCGGCGTTGAGTTCCAGTACATAGCGCGCGGGTGCATTGCTGGGGTAGGGGGGGCAGGCGTCACCCAACGAACAGGGCGGCACGTCGCGCTGTTGTGATACCAGCTTGTGGTCGTTATCGAAGTACAAAATATCCAGCGCAATCTTGGTGTTCTTCATCCAGTACGCTTGGGGTTCTTGCGTGTCGTGGATAAACAGCATGCCGCGGTCGGCGTCCATCGCATCGCGAAACATCAGGCCGCGCGCGCGCGCGGCATCGTCCTGGGCAAGCTCAACGACATAGCGATGTCCGCCGAGTTCTACCCAAGGCTGGCGTGCGCCCGCGCAGGCAGACAGTGAGCAGGCAGCAACAAGAAAAAGCAGGTAGCGTCGCATCCAAGTGTCCCGAGGCGTTAAGAACAAGCGCGCACCATGCGCGTGATGCCGGCATTTCGTCAACACGTCAAGACTGTTCAAGCATGAAAATCGCAGGCAAGATGCGCCCCCTTGCAGCTGTCCACGAAAGTGCACACGGCAACGTGTGAAGATCTTCGCGG
>NZ_CALMPC010000052.1:0-9571 GCF_937872235.1 uncultured Thermomonas sp. | reverse complement strand
GGGCTCTTGATGGTGATGTGCTGGTAGCCGGCATCCAGTGACAGGTTGTCACTCACGTTCCAGCTGGCACCAATCGAGTACAAGGTACGATCGTTGTCAGGCAGGCGTGGGGTACGGTGCTGATCATTGGTCGGGGTCTTGTCCGAACCAATGCCGCCGCGCAAGGTGAAGGCTGGCGAGATGTCGTACTCGGCACCCAAGGACATGAAGTTGGAGTTGCCCCACTGGAAGGGCTCGCTACCCACCACGGTACCGCTGGTGCGCTTGATGGTCACATCCTGCAACGAGCTCCAGCCGGTACGCTGGAAGTCCGCCAACACACGGAAGTTGTCGGTGAAGCCGTACTTGATGCTCACCGTGGCCACGCTAGGTGTGACCAAACGCGCACCACCATCACCGTCCTTGAAGCGTGGATCGGCACCCAGCAGGGCCGGCACACCTTCGAAGTCCAGCGTACCCGAGAGTTGATGGTTGATTTCCGAACGGTAGCTGAAACCGATTGCCAACTTGTCGGTTGGTGCAAGTTGCACACCCACCACATAGCCAACGGCGTTGTTGCTACCCTTCACGGTGAAGCCGCCATCCATGGTTTGCGGCTTGAACGGATAGGCGGGATTGAAGCAATTCATCGGGTTGCCCGAACCGGCGCAAATCGCGGTGCCAAAATCAATCGCCTTGCTCAGGGTAACCGTGGCGCGCTCATAGATCACGCCGGCACCGATCGAGACACCATCACTCAATTTCAGCGCCGCAGACAGGGTCAAATCGACGGTTTTGACGTCGGACTTCAGCGCACGATAGCGGCCTACCCAGTTCTTGTCGTAATCGGTTGCCAGACCAAACGGTGCACCGACGGCAACACCCAAGGTCAAGCCTTCCAACCCGCCATGCATCGGGAACACGGCTGCCATGTTCGGCACCAGGGTCGGATCCCCCGGATCGCCACCATTGCCACCGCTGAGCGGCGCGCCGGGGTTGCCAAGGATCGAGCCACCACCGGTGAACTTCGCGTTCAGATCAATCATGGTGAGATCGGACTGGAAGGTATTCTTGTCCAGATTGACCATGGCGGCCGGGTTCAGCGAAACAACGGCGGCATCTTTGCCAACCATGCTGCCGGCGCTGGACTTGCCGAGGTTCTTGACGCTCTGCTCGCGCAGCTGGAAGCCGGAAGCGGCCGCCTGGCCCACGAACAAAGTGCCCACAACGGCCAGAGCAAGGGCCGAGGTACGAAGAGTGAGTGTGTTGCGCATCGATGGTTCTCCGGTCACAGAGCTACGTTAATTGTTTTGGTTCGAGGCCGGCAAACGATACCGGCCACGGGTCGCGCTTGCGCGTATCTGATTTTCCTGCTGCAAGAGTGCAGGCTCCCCACCACATACGTCGCCGTATGTCACTATACCTCAATTTTAACTACACGCTAACATTCACAATCGCAAATTGAAGCTTGGTCATGTTTGTCGGTATCCCCCCCCGCCAACACCGCCGTCTGCTGTGGGCCACTCCATTGTTGTTCGCGACCCTTTGGGTGGCGTACGTCGCAGCAGCACTCGTGGCCCCGGCTGGGCGCATCGCCGCCACCTTGGATTGGGGGGTGCTGACCGGCGGTTTGGACAGTGTGCAAGCGTGGCGCAATGCGCTATCGGACGGCAGCGTGCTGCGCCTGTTCTCGGGCCTGTTCCTGCACGCTGACTGGCTGCACCTGCTGGGCAACCTGGTGTTCTTGTTGATCTTTGGACTGCCCGCAGAGCGCAGCATGGGCGGGCGTCGGTTTTTGCTGTTGTTCTTGCTTGGTGGCGCATTCTCCAATCTGGCGGCGGTACTCGCGATTGGCGCTCCAGATCGTGTCGTGATCGGCGCCAGTGGCGCGGTGTCATCGGTCATAGGTGCCTACTTGGCGCTGTTTCCAAGTGCTCGCTTGGGCGTGGTGCTGCCACTGGGCCTGTTTTTGCAATTCGTACGGGTGCCGGCATTCCTATTGATTGGCTTGTGGGCGCTGCTGCAATTGCTGTTTGCCTACAGCGGGCCGGCATTGGGTGCGGTGGCGTGGCCGGCGCATATTGCCGGCTTCCTGTTTGGCGTGGTGTTCGCATTGCTCACCCGCGCGGCGATTGCGCGGCGCTTGCGCCACAATCGCGGGTATTAACGCTTCCCGGCCGGCTTTGCCGTCGCTGCAGACTTCGCGGCAGCCGGCTTCGCGTTGGCAGGTTTAATGACCTCCACATTCACGCCCGCACGCTTTTTCAACTCCAGCAACGCCACATCGATGGGCTGCGTTCCCGGCAGCACTTCACCCGCGTTGTCGCCTTCCATCGCTCCGGGTTCAGCGGCGAGATGGCCGGGTAATTCGGCCTCACTGATTGGGGTGAGTCGCCGTTGGCCTGCTTGCGGATGCAGCACCACATCCGGCTCGATCCCCAAGGCCTGAATCGAATGCCCGCTCGGTGTGTAGTAGCGCGCCGTGGTCAATTTGACCGAATCTCCATTTTCCAGCGGCAGCAGGGTCTGCACGGAGCCCTTGCCGAACGTGCGACTACCCAACACCAGTGCACGCTTGTTGTCGTGCAAAGCGCCCGCCAACACTTCGGCCGCACTGGCAGACCCGGCATCCACCAACACAATCAAGGGCGCGCCATGCAGACGGTCACCCGGCGTGGCTTCATAACGGCTATTGCCTATCGACTCACGGCCCTTGGTGCTGACAATCTCGCCCTTGTCCAGCAACTCATCGGCAATTTGCACAGCCCCGACCAGCAGCCCACCGGGGTTACTGCGCAGATCGAGCAACAAGCCGCGCAACGGCGCAGCTTTTTGTAACGCATCCAGTTGCTTGACGAAATCGGCCGCGGTGGACGCCTGGAAACTGCTGATGCGAATGTAACCAAACCCCGGCTCCAACAGTTTCGAGCGCACGCTGGCGGCACGGATGGTGTCGCGCACGAGGGTCAGGTCGAAGGGTGCTTTCACGCCCTGACGCACCACTTTGACCACGACTTTGCTGCCCACCTTGCCGCGTAAAGGCGCGGATGCATCGGCTTGGCCTTTGCCCAGCAACTTGCCATCAATCGCAATGATGCGATCGCCACTGCGCAACCCGGCTTTTTCTGCCGGACTGTCATCCAGTGGTGCCACCACCCGCAATGCGCCATCGGGCAACTGCTGCAATTGCACGCCAACGCCATCGTAGGTGCCGCGCGTTTGCTCGTCGAAATCTTCGGCCTCGGCTTTTTCCAGATAAGCGCTGTGCGGATCCAGATCCAGCAACAATCCGCGCACCGCCGACTGCATCAGCTTGTGGTCATCCACCGGATCCACATAGGCTTGTTTGATGGCGTTATAGACGGTGACATAACGGCGGATTTCATCCAACGGTACTTTTGCCGAGGCCGTATCCATTGCATCGGGGTCTTCATCCTGTGGAGCCTCTTGCTGTGCAAGATCGTCCGGACCCGCCGCCGGTGCATCTGGTCCTGGCTGACTCTGCGCCAAGGCCAAGCTCGGCTGCACCACTAACAACAGAAGAAGCGAAAGAAGTTTGACGCGCATGCTTGCTCCGAGAAAACCGAGTATTGGGCTCGGTTGCAGTGTGACCGACAGCCACGGCTTAAGTTGCCACCATCATGCCTGTGATTGCCCGCACCGCAAAAGACTGGTTTATTGCCGCTTCAACCAATCGGCCGGATTGACCGGCGCACCATTGCGGCGCAGCTCGAAATACAGGCCCGGGCTGTCCTGCCCGCCGGAGCTGCCCACCGTGGCCACCGACTGACCACGCTGCACATGGTCGCCCGCTTCGCGCAGCAAGCCATCGTTGTGCGCGTACAGACTCATGTAACCCTGACCATGATCGACAATCAGGATATTGCCGTACCCGGTCATCCAGTCGGCATACACCACCGTGCCATCGGCCACGGCTTTGACGGGGGTGCCTGCAGCGGCGGCAATCAACACCCCATCACTGCGTCGCCCATCCGGCAGTCGCCCACCAAAACTGGCCAGCAAGTTGCCCGCAACCGGCCAGCTCATGCCACCCACGCGCTGCAGTGATGCGACCGCCGGCGGCGTGCGCGTGCGGGCTGGCGTGTGCTTGCCTGGCGCCTTGGCCAGCCGTTCAGTCTCAGCCTTGGCACGTGCTGCTTCACGCTCGGCACGCGCAGCTGCAGCCCGCAGCTGCGCCAACAAATTCTGCAGCGCCTTGGCATCCTGCCCCAGCGCTTTTTCGCGGGCACTGCGATCTTGATACTGCTGGTCGATTCCGGCCAACACGCTGGCACGCTGCTGCCGGGCTTGCTGCAATTGGGCGAGCTGGGTGGCCTGTTGCTTGCGGGCAGCATCCAGCGCCGCTTGCTGCTGCGTCATGCCGGTCTCCAACGCTTCAATGCGTTCGATCTCGGCAGACAGCGCACGGATGCGTTGCACTTGTGCGCGCTGCAAATAGCTGGCCAAGGTCACCGCACGCGTCGCATCCTCAACACGATCTTGCGCCAGCAATGCCTTGAGTGCCGGGGCGTCTCCTTCCGCCTGGGCGGCCCGCAACAAGCTCGCCAATTCGGCTTTTCGGGTCTGCAAATTTCCCGCGTGACGGGCCCGCTCAGCCTGCAGACGCGCCAATTCGGCCGCGCTTTGCTGCAGTTGCTCTTGAGTCTGCTGCAAGGATCGCTGCGACCCACCTACCTGTTCATCGGCCTGGCGCAGCTTGCGACTGGCGTCGCCGCGCTGGCCTTCCAATTGGCGGCGCTGCGTAGCCACGTCGCGCAATTCACTGCGCACTTTTTGCAAACGCTGCTCGGCATCCTTGGCATCTTGCGCATGCACACCTGCCAACACCGTCAGCAGGCACACGACAAGGGCGATCCTTGCACGCATCAGGTCGGCTGCAACAAGCTCTGCCCACTCATCTCTGCCGGCTGCGGCAGATCGAGCAGTTCCAGCAACGTTGGGGCCACATCGCGCAATGCGCCTTCCCTGCGCAAGCTGGTGCTGCGCTCCCCCACATACAGCAACGGTACCGGCCCGACCGTATGCGCGGTATGTGGCTGCCCGGTCTCCGGGTCACGCATCATTTCCAGGTTTCCGTGGTCAGCCGTAATCAACATGCAGCCCCCCACGCTGCGTACCGCAGTACTGATCTTGCCGATTGCCACATCCACCGCTTCGGCAGCCAAAATCGCGGCCTCAAGAATGCCGCTGTGACCCACCATATCCGGGTTGGCGATGTTGCAGACGATGGCATCAAACTGTTGCCCGATGATCGCCGCCACTAGTTTTTCGGTGAGCTCAGGACAGCTCATTTCTGGCTGCAAGTCATACGTGGCCACTTGCGGGCTGGGAATCAGGATGCGCTTCTCGCCGGGAAACAGCGCCTCGCGGCCACCGCTGAAAAAGAAGGTGACGTGCGCGTATTTTTCGGTTTCCGCGATACGCAACTGGGTCTTGCCAGCCTCGGCCAGGACTTGACCATAGGTTTGCCGCAAATCATCGGGCGCAAACGCCACCCGAGCCGGCAAGCTGGCATCGTATTGGGTCAGGCAGACAAAGCGCGATAGCTGAGGACGCTGTGCGCTGAAGCCGTCAAACGCCGGATCGACAAACGCCGCGGTGAGCTGGCGGGCGCGGTCGGCACGAAAATTCATGAACACCACGGCATCACCATCCTGCATCGGGACAGCGCCTTCCAGCACGGTGGGTGCCACAAATTCATCGTTCTCGCCACGTGCATACGCCATCTGCAACGCGGTCATGGCATCAGGAGCGATCTGCTCACCATCGGCATCGACAATGGCATTCCATGCACGCAACAACCGCTCCCAGCGTTTGTCGCGATCCATCGCGTAATAGCGCCCGCATACGCTGCCGATGCTGGCATTACCCAACGCGGCGCAATGCATCTGCAGCGCACGCAAACTTGCTTCGGCCGATTGCGGTGGCGTGTCGCGTCCATCCAGAAATGCATGCACAACCACCTTGCTCACGCCCACCCGCTGTGCCAGCTCCAACATCGCAAAGATATGGTGTTCATGGCTATGCACACCCCCCGGCGAAAGCAAGCCCATCAGGTGCAAACACCCGCCACTGGCCTTGGCAGCGTCGCAAGCGGCAACCAATTCCACATTAGAAAAAAAGCTGCCGTCCTCGATCGCGGTATCCACCCGGGTCAGATCCTGATACACGATACGGCCGGCTCCCAAATTCATATGCCCCACTTCGGAATTGCCCATTTGCCCATCCGGCAGGCCCACAAAGCGACCTTCGGTATGGATCAACGTGTGCGGGCAGGTCGCAAGCAAGCTGTGCCAGTTCGGCAAGTTAGCCAAGGCCAGCGCATTGTCTGCGGTTTCCTCGCGATGCCCCCAGCCATCCAGAATCAACAAGACAACGGGCTTGGGTGACGGCAAGATGGACGTGGACACGGGTATTCCTGGAAATTTGCGTGGGAGTGCATTGATTGTAACGGCGACTAAACCCTGCGCCTGCATTCTGCATCCTAGCTGCTAACCCCACACGGCCGGGAGGCCAGGATGAAGCGTTTACACATGGGCACGACTTTGCTGATGGCAGGTATGCTGGCAACCAGCCTAGCGGCTTCTGCCGGCCCGCAAGATGCGGCGGGGCGCGCACCCAGTATCGACAAGGTCAATGGCGGCATTACCGCCGAAGCCGGTCAAATCTATGGCGATCTCAGCACCGTCAACGGTGGCATCACACTCGGTCGCGGTGCGCATAGCAGAGACGTGGAAACGGTGAACGGCGGCATTGAGGCAGCCGATGAGGTCAATAGCGGCGATGTCTCCACCGTCAATGGTGGCATTCGCTTTGGCCGACAGGCACGCATCGACGGCAAGTTAGAAACCGTAAACGGCGGCATTTTCACGGATCGCGGCAGTCTGGTACGCGGCGGCATCAGTACTGTCAATGGCGGCATCGGTATCGTGGGCACCGACGTCGGCGGCCGTATCGAAACGGTAAATGGTGATATCAGTGTTGGCGCAGACTCGCACGTGAAGGGTGGTATCAAGGTTGAAAAACAGCATGGCAATCTTGGCGGCTGGTTTGGCAAGCCGAAGATTCCACGCATCGTGATTGGCCCCAATGCTGTCGTCGAAGGCCCACTGGTGTTCGAACGCGAGGTGAGGCTGTACGTGCATGCGCGCGCGCGCATCGGCAGCCTCAGCGGTGCCACCGCAGTGCGGTATGACGGTGCCACGCCACCGAAAGAGTAACGACGCATTTGAGCATCAGCTTTGAAGGATAGAATCGCGAGAATCCCGAGTGGAGTTTCGCGATGCACATCGCCATGCTATCCGTCGCCGTGTTGTTCTTGTGTGCCTGTAGTCCGCACGAAACGGGGCCGGCATCGGGCCCCGTCACCACCGCTGCAACACGCACCGCAATCAACGTGGGTGATCACGCGTTCCAACCGACGATCAATGCCGCGGACTTCATCGCGCATGTGCGCACCCTATCTTCCGACGCATTTTCTGGGCGTGGCCCAGGCTCGCCCGGCGAAGACAAAGCCATCGACTACATCCAATCGCAATTTTCTCGTATCGGCCTGCAACCAGGTAATGGCAACCGCTGGCTACAAACTGTGCCCATGGTGGAAACCACCGCCGATGAGTCCGCCGTGCTGCACCTCAACGTGGCAGGTACCCAGCAAGACTTGATCTTTGGCCGCGACATGGTCGTGGGCACCCGCACCGGCCAAACGCAGATCAACCTGAAAGACAGCCCAATGGTCTTCGTGGGTTATGGCGTCGATGCGCCAGAGCGCAACTGGAACGACTACGCCGGCATCGACGTCACGGGCAAAACCGTGGTGATGCTGGTCAATGACCCAGGCTTTCATAGCAATGATGCCCGCCTGTTCGATGGCAAGCGCATGAGCTATTACGGGCGCTGGACCTACAAATTCGAAGAAGCCGCGCGCCACGGTGCGGCCGCAGCATTGATCATTCACGATACTGCCGGTGCGTCTTACGGCTGGGATGTGGTGAAAAATTCGTGGTCCGGCCCACAGTACGACTTGCCCGCAAAGGATGATCCCACCCCGCGTTTGCCGGTGCAGGGTTGGCTAACTGGTGAGGCAGCAGACACGTTGTTCAACGCAAGTGGCCTGAATTTGGCCAAACTGCGCGATGCAGCGAATAGACCCGAATTCAAGGCAGTCCCCATCAATGCCACCGCCGCCTTGACCTTAAGCAGCAAGACCACCGAAAAACGCTCACACAACGTCCTAGGCCTGTTACCCGGCAGCGAAGCCCCCGACCAAGCCATCGTGTATATGGCGCACTGGGATCACCTGGGCACACATGCGGGTGAGCCCGGCGACAACACCTATAACGGTGCAGTGGATAACGCCACCGGGGTGGCCGGGATATTGGAACTCGCCGAAGCCTTTCGCAAAGCCAGCACCCGTCCCAAGCGCTCAATCCTGTTTCTTGCTGTGACGTTGGAAGAATCCGGCCTGCTCGGCTCCAAATACTACGTCGCACATCCGGTAATCCCACTGGACAGTACAGTGGCCGTAATCAATTTAGATGCGCTGTCACCGATCGGGAAAGCGCGTGACCTCACGGTTGTCGGCAAGGGCAGTTCACAACTAGAAGATCTGTTGAAGGTTGTGCTGAACAAACAGCAGCGACGCATGGTCGATGAGTCCAACACCGCAGCCGGCTACTACTTCCGTTCCGATCATTTCAACTTCGCCAAAGCTGGCGTACCGGCACTGTATATCGCCAGCGGAACGGATTTGCTGGACGGTGGTCACGCTGCGGGAGATGCAGCCACCAAAGACTACACCGACCATCGCTATCACAAACCCGGCGATGAGTACGATGCTGCAACCTGGAACGTGGATGGCATCGTGCAGGATCTGGATGCGGTCTATTCGGTTGGCGACCTTCTGGCCAATAGCGGCCAATGGCCGAACTGGTATCCAGGCAATCCCTTCAAGGCCGCTCGCGATGCGATGCGCCCTTCACAGCAACCCACCGCCACGAAATAGCCGCACTACAGTAGCAAAAACATGCCGCCAGCCCGGAGCCACGAGGTTCGGGCTAGACTCCCAGCACCTACCGCCCGGAGTTCTCCATGTTCATTGCTTACTGCTGCATCGTCATTGCTGCCTGCTTGCCCTATGTGTGGGCAGTGCTCGCCAAATCCAGCGCCCCCGGCTACAACAACAAAGATCCACGTGGTTGGGTCGCCAAGCAGGAAAGCTACCGCGTCCGCAATGCCTATAGCGCCCATTTGAATGCATTTGAAGCGTTTCCAGCATTCGCAGCCGCGGTCATGATGGCCCAGTTTGCACAAGTCAACCCTCAGCACGTCGCATGGCTGGCGATGGCCTTCATTGTATTTCGCATTCTGCATGGGGTTTTTTATCTCAGCGTGCAACAGGCATTGCGCAGCCTGTCGTGGCTGGGCGGCTTTGCCTGCGTCATCGCCTTGATGCTTTCCGCCGCGTTCAAAGTTGGGGGCTGAAGTTTCAATTCTTCTGCACGACAGTTGAAGAAGAATCCCAAGCCCCGCCAAAGAAAAACCCCGCAGAGGATATCTGCGGGGTTTGGGA
>NZ_CALMPC010000051.1:0-2051 GCF_937872235.1 uncultured Thermomonas sp. | reverse complement strand
GCGCTGTATTCGCGCGGTCAATCCGAAATATCATGCTGCCGAGCAATTGGCGCTGTTGCAATGCACATCGATGTACCCAACGCTGCCGGAAGAAGTCAATTTACGGGCAATGGATACACTCGCGGCGGCCTGCGCCTGCCCGGTGGGGTATTCGCATCATACAAAAGATCAATTGGCATTACTGGCCGCAGTGGCCAGAGGTGCGACCGTGCTGGAGTTTCATTTCACCGATCAGCGTGAAGGGCGCAGTTTCCGTGACCACGCGATTTCGCTGATGGCAGAAGAAGTCAGCGCGCTTGCCGGTAACATTCAGCGTATTCGCTGTTTACTGGGACAGCCAGAAAAATCCGCGACACCCGGCGAGCGTGAAAGTGGTCATATCGACAGCTTCCGGCGTGGTGTGTATTGCAAGCGCCCCCTGCGTGCGGGTGAACGTCTGCAACGTGAAGATTTAATTGTATTGCGGCCTAATCATGGAGTGGACGCGCGCGCATTTGAAGATGCAGTTGGGCGGGCTGTACCCTGCGATACGCCAGCGTTTGGCCGCTTGCAGCTGCCCGCCGTTGCACCCAGGGCAATGACGCAAACATTGCCCCCGATCACTTTGCCTGCCGTTGCGCAAACGCTGCCACAATTTTTTTGTCAGCTGAGCAAAGTGGGTTTCGATGATGCGGCTTTGCAACGGCTCCGTGACACGTGCATGTTCATTGTTAGCAGTACCTCGGGGGTATGGCGGGGTTCGGGTAAACCGTTTTCGTGCCATTTGATCGGCACTGCAAGTCTGGTGGTTGAGGCACTTCCCGATCAAGAAGAAATGATTCATGCGGCACTCCTCCATGGAACGTATCAAACCCGTGTTTCGGGTGAATTGCTTGATGAAGATGCACAGCGGCAGAGCGTGCGCAATCGCTGGGGTGATGCGGTAGAGGCATTGATGTATGCCTATCAGCGTGCTGGCCCATTGCTGCCAGGGAAAATGCCTGAACAGAATTTCAGTGACAACTTGCAACGCAAGGTACGCATTTTGCAGCTTGCAGATCAACTGGATGATGGGTTGGATGGTGGCCCTTGGTGGCATGGCAATGTGGCCGATGGCGAGCAAATAGGGGGTGCATTGCAACGGGTGGATCAATTCCTGTTGATGCAGCTGGCGTTTACACAGGCATCAGAACTTAATGTGCCGGTATTTTGGTTGCGCTGGCAACAGATTTGCGCGCAGTTACTGGCGAAGACTTGGCCAAGCGCGCTAAGGACAGAGCAGTACAGCAGTTTTCGAGTGAGCTAAGCGACGATGGCGAATTCTTTGTTGCGCGATGTCCCAGCGTGCCCGTTATGCGGGAGCTTGCAGCACGATGGCGAAAGTACACCGCCGTCCAATTTATATTCAGAACAATTGGCACTGATCGCCGGTTGCGATGAGGTGCAGCTTCGTGAAACAGTACGGAACCGCCGCTGTGCAGATTGTGGCCTTTGGTACAAGCCGCGTTGGTTTCGGCAAGAGGCTTTACATACGCTGTTCACAAAGCATGTGCCAACCCATCCCAAAGGCTGGGATGCGGTATCTGGGCGGTTTTCTGAATCTGGCTTATTAGCAGATGCCGCCGGTTTGCGGCGTGCTGTTGCGGAAAAGGATCCGCTGATGGCAGCACGCTATCGGCGCAGCTTGTTATCTATTGTTGATTCTGTCGTGGATATCGATGCGTTATTGCGTCAGCAACTACAGGACGCTATCACGCAGACCGGAGTTGAAGCGCTTGAAGCATTGCTGCCCGCGCTGGATGGACACTTTGCCAGGCCTGCAGCATTCAAGCGATTTAGTGGGTTTTCTTCGCATCTACTATGGGACTGGGTGCAGTCACATCTTGGTGAAATTCGCGAGTATGCTGAAGTGGGATGCCCGCTATGGGGGCAGTTAACGCGCACTGGTGATGGGTTATGTGTACGCCATTTTTATATTCGTTCGGAAAATAACTATTGGGGCAGTGGATGTTGCCAAGCGGGCGAGCACTGCTGTCAACGGCTTGCAGCTAATGGCAATGTGCATGTACAGG